>JAHRWD010000094.1 GCA_019090315.1 Pseudomonadales bacterium | reverse complement strand
GCAGTGATATAAATAGTGTGTTGATTTTAGGCGCTGGACCAATCGTAATTGGCCAGGCCTGTGAATTTGACTACTCCGGTGCCCAGGCCTGTAAAGCCCTGCGGGAAGAGGGGATCCGCGTAATCCTGGTGAACTCCAACCCCGCCACCATTATGACCGACCCGGCAATGGCCGATGCCACCTACATTGAGCCGGTCAACTGGCAAACCGTCAGCAAGATCATCAAAAAAGAGAAGCCCGATGCAATCCTGCCCACCATGGGCGGCCAGACTGCGCTCAACTGCGCGCTTGATCTGTTCCACAAAGGCATTCTTGAAAAGCACAACGTACAGATGATCGGAGCCGATAGCGCTGCAATCGATATGGCAGAAGACCGTAAGCTGTTTGATGATGCGATGAAGGATATCGGCCTCGGTACACCACGCTCCGCAATCGCTCACAGCATGGAAGAAGCGGATCAGGTTCAGTCGATGATTGGCTTTCCCTGCATCATTCGCCCCTCATTCACCATGGGTGGCTCCGGCGGCGGCATTGCCTACAACCGCGAAGAGTTTCACGAAATCTGCAAACGCGGCCTCGACCTTTCCCCCACCAACGAGCTACAAATTGATGAATCGCTGATTGGCTGGAAAGAGTATGAGATGGAGGTGGTACGCGACCGAAATGACAACTGCATCATCATCTGCTCGATAGAGAATTTCGATCCAATGGGCGTGCATACCGGCGACTCGATTACTGTAGCCCCGGCACAAACCCTGACTGATAAGGAATACCAGATACTGCGAAATGCCTCGATCAAGGTGCTGCGTAAAATCGGTATCGAAACCGGCGGCTCCAACGTACAGTTTTCAGTCAATCCCGCCGACGGAAAACTGGTGGTGATTGAGATGAACCCACGGGTTTCCCGTTCATCGGCACTGGCATCCAAAGCCACCGGCTTCCCTATTGCCCGGGTAGCCGCCAAACTGGCGATTGGTTACACCCTTGATGAGCTACAGAACGATATTACTGGCGGCGCAACCCCCGCATCATTTGAGCCATCGATCGATTACGTGGTCACTAAAATTCCACGTTTCACCTTTGAAAAATTTGCACAGGCTGACGATACGCTCACCACGCAAATGAAATCCGTCGGCGAAGCGATGTCGATTGGCCGCAACTTTCAGGAATCGTTGCAGAAAGCCCTGCGCAGCCTTGAGGTCGATAGTTTTGGATTTGATCCGAAAGTCGATCTGACCCAAAAAGATGCAGTAACGACTGTGCGCAATCAGCTCATTAGGCCGAACGCCGAGCGCATCTGGTATATCGGTGATGCCTTCCGCCTGGGTATGAGCGTAGATGACGTTCATGAGCTTTGTGCAGTTGATCCATGGTTTTTGATTCAGATTGAAGACCTGATCCGTGAAGAGCAGAACTTACAGAAAAAGGGTATTGCCTCCCTCGATAAGGCAGCGCTTTATCAACTGAAACGCAAAGGTTTTGCGGATAAAAGACTGGCTGCGTTGCTTGATGTAAAACAAGCAGCTATCCGTGAATTGCGCCTCAAACTGGGCGTACGTCCGGTTTATAAACGTGTTGATACCTGCGCCGCTGAGTTCTCCTCGGCAACTGCCTACATGTATTCCAGCTACGATGAAGAGTGCGAAGCATTGCCATCAGAGCGTGAAAAAATCATGGTGCTGGGTGGCGGGCCAAACCGTATTGGTCAGGGCATCGAGTTCGATTACTGCTGTGTTCACGCGGTGCTTGAAGCGCGCGACCGTGGTTATGAAACCATCATGGTCAACTGCAACCCGGAAACTGTTTCAACCGATTACGATACCTCCGACCGCCTCTATTTCGAACCCGTTACCTTTGAAGATGTAATGGAAATTATCGATCTGGAAAAGCCCAAAGGCGTGATCGTACAGTACGGCGGGCAAACACCGCTGAAACTGGCTCGATCGCTTGAGGCAGCGGGTGTACCCATTATCGGCACCAGTTCAGATGCGATTGACCGCGCCGAGGATCGTGAACGATTCCAGCAAATGGTTGAAAAACTCAATTTGAAACAGCCACCCAACGCGATTGTTCGCAGCGTTGAAGAGAGTATTGCCGCCTCCCGTGAAATCGGTTACCCGCTGGTAGTTCGCCCCTCCTATGTACTGGGCGGCCGGGCGATGGAGATCGTCTACAACGAAGATGAATTGATGACCTATATGCACGAAGCCGTGCGCGTTTCTGATGATTCACCAGTACTATTGGATCACTTCCTCGATCAGGCGATTGAAGTCGATGTCGATGCCATCTCCGATGGCAACCACGTGGTGATTGGCGGCATCCTTCAGCATATTGAGCAGGCGGGTATTCACTCCGGTGATTCCGCCTGTTCGCTGCCTCCCTACAGCTTGCCCGCTGAAGTGCAGGATCGTATGCGTGATCAGGTGATCGCCATGGCGAAGGAGCTGAATGTAGTTGGCCTGATGAACGTTCAGCTTGCTCTGCAGGGTGACGACATCTATGTAATTGAAGTAAACCCACGTGCATCACGAACGGTACCTTTTATCTCCAAATGTATTGGGGTATCACTGGCCAGAGTCGCAGCGGCATGTATGGTCGGTATCGATCTTGAAGCACAGGGTTTCACCGAAGAGCGTATTCCCAAACACTACAGTGTTAAAGAGTCAGTATTCCCCTTTGCCAAGTTCCAGGGCGTAGACCCGATTCTTGGGCCAGAGATGAAATCAACCGGCGAAGTGATGGGTATTGGCGATGAATTTGCCGAAGCCTTTTTGAAAGCGCAATCCGGTGCGGGTGAAGTACTTCCTCGCGGCGGTCTGGCATTCCTGAGCGTGCGCGAACAGGATAAAAAGGGCATCGTAAATGTTGCCAAAGAGCTGCTTGAACTGGGGTTTGACCTCACCGCCACCAAGGGTACCGCACTGGTAATTGCCGATCTGGGCATGCCTGTTCAGGTGATCAACAAGGTGATGGAAGGTCGCCCTCATGTCGTCGATATGTTGAAAAATGGCGATATATCCCTCATTGTAAACACCACTGAGGGAAAACAGGCGATAGCGGATTCCTCCACCATTCGCCGTTACGCGCTACAACGAAAGGTACATTACACCACGACATTGGCGGGAGCCGAAGCGGTTTGTATGGCCCTGAAATTTGGCAATGAGAACAAGATCCGTAGGTTGCAAGATTTACACTGAGACTTCACATTAACGAAGCCCCGTTGCACCGGGGCAACAAAAAAAATAGAGCTTAAAACAGATGCAAAAAATACCGATGACAGCAACTGGCGAAGCCAGGCTACGAGAAGAGCTGGACCAGCTTAAACACACCGAGCGTCCCCGCATAATCAAAGCAATCGCTGAAGCCCGTGAGCATGGCGATCTTAAGGAAAATGCCGAGTATCACGCTGCCCGTGAACAGCAGAGTTTCGCCGAAGGTCGTATTATCGAGATTCAGAACAAGCTCGGTAGCTGTCAGATTATTGATATCACCGCTATTGAAGCCACCGGAAAAGTGCTGTTTGGCACCACCGTTGATATTTTTAATACCGATACTGAAAAAAGTGTTTGTTACCAGATTGTGGGTGATGATGAGGCAAGCGTTAGGGATGGAAAAATCTCTGTGAACTCACCCATCGCCAGGGCGTTAATCGGTAAAGAGATTGATGATGTAGTGGAGATTACGACTCCCGGTGGGCTGGTAGAATACGAGATTGAAAACGTCCGTCATCTGTAGAGGCTAGTTACAGCCGTCATTCCTGGAAAGAGATCAAAAAAAAGGCCGCTACGTATCAAACGTAGCGGCCTTTTTTGTTTATAGCATTTAGAGTCATGGAGCCAGTATCAAACTGACCCCATCGACTCTAAAACCTGTTACAAGCTATAGCCCCAACAGATCACCGAAGCGATTTTGGTGATAACGAACGTCACCCAATGTGTGCTCAGTAGTACGTGCACGCTTAAGGAAGAAACCGATCTCTTCCTCATCGGTCATGCCGATACCGCCATGCATCTGCACCGCTTCACTGCTGGACAGTGTGAAGGTTTCGCCCACTTTGGATTTGGTCAGACTAGCAGTTTTAGCCAGCTCATCACCACGTTGACCTTCATCAATAGCAGCAAGACCGGCAATCACAACTGATTTGGCCAGTTCGATTTCGGTGTACAGTTGCGCTGCACGGTGTTGCAGTGCTTGTTTGGTACCAAGAATCGTATCGAACTGCTCACGCATTTTGATGTATTCAACGGTACGCTCAAACGCTTCACGTGCGCTACCCAGCATATCAGCTGAGATACAGATCTGACCGATGCTGAGAACGTCTTGAAGGTTCGCAGCAGCGCCGCCTACCTGGCCCAATACGTTAGCAGCAGGAACAGAAACGTTCTCGAAGCTTATGGTACAAGCGTTGCGGCTATCTGCCATTTTCTGTGAAGTGATGGTAATACCTGCAGAGTCGGCATCAACCAAAAACAGTGTTAATCCATCAGTGCTACCGACTGAACCGCCGGTACGCGCAACAACAACCAGTTTGTCCGCTGAAGAAGCGTCCAGTACAAAGGTTTTGGTACCATTGATGCTGAATCCGTCGCCAGATTTGCTCGCGGTCGTGGCGGTACGCTGAGGTGCATGGGCTGCACCCTCTTCAATCGCCAGTGAAAGAATCAGCTCGCCCTGTACCAATTGAGGCAGTAGCTCGCTCTTTTGCTCCTGGCTGCCTGCAATCGAAAGTGCCGCAGCACCCAATACGCAGG
The DNA here is from genome assembly GCA_019090315.1 of Pseudomonadales bacterium. GTDB lineage: Bacteria > Pseudomonadota > Gammaproteobacteria > Pseudomonadales > JAHRWD01 > JAHRWD01. The sequence continues at coordinate 1,346 of JAHRWD010000094.1, read as the reverse complement.
TAGAGAATAGCGGCGATGCAGCCAGTGTACGGCCGCCCTCTTCCAGAATTACACCCAGTCCAAGGTAGCCGAATTCCAGCCCGCCAAACTCTTCTTCAACGGTGATTCCACTCCAGCCAAGATCGATGATCTCTTTCCATGAATCGGTTGAGTAACACTCGGCTACTTCATCATCACGAATTTGGCGAAGCTGCTTAACCGGCATGCTTTTGGTGAAGAAATCCTTAGCGGAATCCTGCAGTAATTTTTGGTCATCATTCAGTATTAGAGGCATTGTTTTGTTCTCTTATAATTTTTTATAAGACATCCCCGTGGGAAGGTCTCTGTGTATATGGTTTGGACAGTGCCGCTTAATTAGTTGGCAGTTCCAGAATCCGTTTGGAAATAATATCCAGCTGAACTTCAGAGCAACCACCAGCAATGGTTAGTGCCTTGGTGAACAACCAGGCTCTTGTTGAACCACGCTCATCAGCTGAGAAGTTGTCATGGTCATCATCGCGACCAAGACCCTGAGGGCCCATAATGGAAACCATCATTTCAGCGCTGTCTTTGGTTAGCTCTGAGCCGTAGTACTTCAGCATTGAAGTAGCAAAACCAGGCGTAACACCGGACATGGTTTCATCGGTGATACGTTGGGTGGTCAGGCCAAATGCTTGGCTGTTGATCTCTTGACGAGTCAGTTGAAGCTTCAATAATGGATCGTCGATCTTGCCATTTTCGTCGCCACGGTATTTTACCGCTGCGTCATTCAGCGTCATGGAGATGCCGAAACGTGAAGAACCACCGCCACCAATCGAGCTACGCTCGTGCTGTAGCAAACGTTTACCAACGGTCCAGCCTTCGTTGACTTTACCGATCAGATTAGCTTTGTCGGCGCGAACGTTGTCAAAGAACACCTGACAGAAAGGAGACTGGCCGCTGATCAATTTGATCGGGCTCAGGGATACACCCGGATCCGTCATCGGGAACAGTACAAAACTGATACCCTTTTGTTTTTGAACATTGAAATCGGTTCGTACCAGGCAGAACATCCAGTCCGCGTGCATCGCGCCGGAGGTCCAGATTTTTGAACCGTTGATGATAAAGTGATCGCCCTTGTCTTCCGCTTTGGTTTGCAGGTTAGCAAGGTCAGATCCGGCATTGGGTTCACTGTAACCCTGACACCAGTGAACGTTACCCGAGGTAATACCTGGAAGATGCTCTTTCTTTTGCTCTTCAGTACCTAGTTCAAGAAGGGTTGGTCCGATCATGGTCAGACTCATTCCACCGAGAGGTGCGGGGATACTCATTTTTTTCATGATGCCTACCCTGTCTCTTATACACATCTGACGCTGCCGACGAACTCT
>JAHRWD010000093.1 GCA_019090315.1 Pseudomonadales bacterium | reverse complement strand
TCAACATAACCGTGGTCTAAGTCCAAATACAGCGGAGCAGTTGTACCGGACTGACTACTAAATCGTGGCCAGATTTACTTGACCACTACACCTTGCGCGTCCGAGCGAACAAAGTGAGCGAATTTGAGCGCCATGTTAGGTTGTATTGGTAGGTTTCTTCCGCTCAAATAAGGTACATGCTGCTACGTATAGAATTATAGCTACTACCATAAAGAAAGCTGTCATCGAATTTACGAGTAGAGTGACAACAACGCACCCAAGCAAAAACACCGGAATTACACTACTGGGGTTTGGTCTAAGTAAAATCATCCATAACAAACTAAACACACCCAATAAAGGCGTATTTGATTTTAGGATGGCAATGTAAGTGGGCGGCTCTTGTGCATAATATCTTGAATCTCTTTTTGCCAGTTCGGCGTGCTTTCTCTCTACTTCTTCTAAAGTTCCGTAGTAGCCTGACTCTGCCATCTCTTTACTGGAAGATAAAAAGGCGGCACTTCTATCTGGATTTGTTGACCAACCGAAAAATGATCCAACAATGACTGAGGATAGTGATGCAAGTATTAGTGCAAATAACGGTTTTTTTAAATTCTTCAGCATGGCAATCTTACAACCTAACGTTTCAGGTAAGACGCGCGCGCTTTTTGCGCGTCGTTCTTGACCTGCTTGTTAGCCTAAAGCCTAGCATCTAGATATTTCCCGCGCACATACCCGCCAGGCTGCAAGATGCTAGAAAGCCGTTCTTCTAATGAAGCCAAAACATTATTCAGCTCCCCTTCCTTGCCGCCCGTATAAAGGAACACGAATAATTTACGGTCAGCAATAGCGCTGCATGCCCTAATGAAACCACTTTGCGGAAAGACACTTGAAGCAAATGTTTTATAAAAACCATCCTTCAATTCCACTGAAGCGTATTGCTTCAACCTAAAGCGAGCATGCAACTCTTCTATACTACAAGGCTTGGCATCAAAGCCACGTTCGAGAAAGAATACCGAGATATCGGCGCTTACCTCAATGCTTTCGCTATTAATCTGAACATAGGGAAATGTCGTGCAGCCAACACAGAGTATTAAACAGAACAGTAAGCTGACATTTTTCATTTTCATGTGGCTAACAGTGTATTTAAGCGGAACCAATTGTCCGCGTATTAGTTGTATATAGGTGGATCAACTATCCATGTATTGGGGTATTAAGGCCTAAAACATGGATGTTTACAATTCTCGTACTATTCGCTTAAAGGGCCACTTAGGTTAGACCGCTTTTGACCCCGGGCAGCCTTCTTAAAATAATCACAGCCACTATCGCCGCAATAAAGTTCGATAAAAACATCGCCCAGAATACGCCGACGTAGCCAAAGTGGTGTCCCATTATTAATGCAAGTGGGATTAGTAAAACTACGAAGCGTGCTATGGCGAGTGTGACGGCGATTCTGGGTTTGCCCAGCGCGTTGCAGCTGGCGCTGGTCATGACGACCAAGCCTGCGCCCATAAATGAGATGGGGACAATGAGCAGGAAATGGTTGGCGATACCGATGACACCAATTTCGTCGTTAAATACTGAGATTATGGGTGTTGAGAAACTAAAAAATAGTATGGCAATTGTTACACTGCACAGGGTTGTGAGCATTGCGGCGGCTTTAAGCCCTTCGCCGATGCGGTGATATTTTTTTGCTCCAAAATTTTGCCCTACGAAGGGTGCAATGCTGCCGGCGATGGCTAGTAGGGGCACCATTGCGAGTGCTTCAATTCGGGTGACGATTCCGAATGCGGCGACGGCGTCGGTTCCGTAATCCGCCATTAACCGAATCAGCACGGCACCGGACAGAGGAATGATCATTGCGGAGACGGCGGCGGGTAGACCGACGTGCAAAATACTGCGGGATGAAAGTACGAAATCGTCCCAGCTGGGGATGCTGAATTTAAGTAGGGATTCTTGGTACACCAGAATATAGAGGGTGAGTATTACGCTCAGTGCGCGGGCGACGATGGTGGCGACGGCGGCTCCCATTAATCCCATTGCTGGAAATCCGACCAGCCCGAATATCAGTACCGGAGCCAGAGCCAGGTTAATGGCGGAGGTGAAGATCATGACCTGGCTGGGCGCGCGGGCGTTACCTGCGGCGCGTAATATGGCGTTGCCGCTCATGGGTATGGCTAGGAAGATTGCGCCGAAGTACCAGACTTCTATATATTGGTGAATGTAACTAAGGATCTCTGGCGATGCACCCATTAATCCAAATATCAGGTCTATGGTTGTTAGCCCGAGGGCCGCAAAGATCAGCATGACGATAAGCGATAGGATGAGGCTATCGCGGCACAGTCGTTCAACGCTTTGTTGATCGCCTGCGCCAATGCTGCGAGCAATAACTGAGCCCGCGCCGGTTCCCATGCCTCGGCTTAAGCGGCCAAAGATCATCACAATCGGAAAGGCAAAGCTGAGGGCTGCTAGCTCTTTAGAACCGAGTTGGCCGATGAAGTAAATATCTCCCAGCGAGATTACAATCATCGACAGGATGCCCCATACCATCGGGATCGCCATGCCCAGTAGCAATGGTGTGACCGGGCCATTGGTCAAATCGCGTGCGGGTTTTTTCATGCAGGAGTGCGCAGGCACGACGGCCGCCTAACTTTTCGAGAGAACGAAGAGCTGACAGCCGCTAATTACGAGATAGTATGTTACTTACCCATTAACCCTTTAACGGTGGCAGGAATATCACCAGGCAGCAGTATGGTTTTGCTGTTGGCGGAGGTGGACATATCTTTAACGGCATCGATGTAGCGCTCGCCCAGTAGATACATCACCGGTAGCTCTTTATCCTGAATTGCTTCTGTCACCATCTCAATCGCTTTTTGGCTTGCATTGGCTAACACGACCTGGGCCTGAGCATCACGTTTTGAGGCTTCTAAGCGGCCTTCGGCTTCAAGGATAGCGGCTTCTTTTTCGCCGTTAGCACGGGTGACGGTGGCTCGTCTGGCCCGTTCCGCTGCAGCCTGTTCTTCCATTGCGGTTTGCATGGTACCGGAGGGATTGATGTCCTGAATTTCAACGGTCTTTAAGATAATGCCCCAGTCGGCGATATCATCAGAAATCATGTTTTTTAATGTGGTTTTGATCTGATCCCTTGAGGATAGCGCGTCATCTAGCGCCATTTCGCCGATAATGGCTCGCAATGAGGTTTGAACCAGGGTTTGAATCGCAACGGTAAAGTTCTCTACACCGTACACCGCTTTTTCTGGTGAGACGATATTAATGTACGCCACGGCGTTGGCGATGATCACCGCGTTGTCTTTGGTGATCACTTCCTGAGAAGGGATATCCAGCACGATATCTTTGGTGGTGACCTTATAAGCCACCGTATCAATAAAGGGTACCAGGATATTCAGACCGGGGTTGATAGTGCCATGGTATTTTCCGAGTCGCTGAACCACCCATTTGTATCCCTGGGGCACCAGTCGCACACCTTTTAAAATGGTGATAAATGCACCGAAGAGTATGGCTAAAACTACGTATAAAGTACCGCTCATAATGATTTCCTTTGATTGGTTAGAGTGAGTTTTTTAATTTTTTTGGTCTACTTCTTTTTTACAACAAGGGCATTGCCCATAATATCGGTAACGATAACCCGGTCGCCGAGTTGCAGTGCTGGTTCGTTCTCCTCATAGAAAAATGGCCACTCTTCAGCACCGAGCAGAGGCGTAGAGAAACGTACTTCGCCGCGTTTTTCCCCCATCGGTAAGTCGGTAACCTGTCCCACTTCACCCATCATGGCCTCTTTTGACATGCCTGCTTTGGTACGGTCAGTGGATAGCGGTTTCAGAAATTTGAACCATAAAATCGTAAAGGCGACGGACGCGATGGTCCAGATAGTGACTTGAAGCTCCAGCGAAATATCAGGCGCTATCGCAACCACAATACCAACCAGCACGGCAGCCGCACCGAACCACAGGATGGTAAAACTAGGCAGGATGATCTCTGACAACATCAAACCGATGCCGAGCACAATCCAGTACCACCACAAAATTGTAACTTCCATATTGGGTAACCCCATTTACCAAAGAATGAAACAGCCTGTACAGGGCTGTCTGGTCAAAATAACTACCGAGATACTAACACTAGTACTCCAACAACGTTGTATTGATGGAGTACTAGCGAGCCAATGGGTAATAGGCACGCTGTTATTCATTAAATAAATAATCAATATACCTGCTATTTATTTCAATTATGCGCGTTTGATCATTATACTGTGCGCCCCTGTAGAAGAGGGCAGCCGGTTGTATTCAATCCGTTGCTGATCAAACAACGCTACAGTGTCTAATTTTATATAACCCATAGAGGTAGACCATGTCTCAATACTCTGATGATATCGCAGCAGCCGGTTCTTTAATCAAAGAAAATGGCAGCAGCTGGAACGCGATCAACCCTGAATCTGTAGCACGTATGCGCGCTCAAAACCGTTTTAAGACCGGTATTGATATTGCTAAATACACCGCAGGAATTATGCGTAAGGATATGGCTGCATATGATGCAGATTCTTCGCAGTACACGCAGTCTCTGGGTTGCTGGCACGGTTTTATCGGCCAACAAAAAATGATCTCGATTAAAAAGCACTTTGAGAACACTGACCGTAAATACCTTTACCTTTCAGGTTGGATGGTTGCGGCGCTGCGTTCTGATTTTGGTCCGCTTCCTGACCAATCTATGCACGAGAAAACTTCTGTTGCCGGTTTGATCGAAGAGCTATACACATTCCTTCGTCAGGCTGACGCACGTGAGCTAGGCGGATTGTTCCGTGAACTAGACGCGGCTCGTGAAGCTGGCGATGCGGCTGCAGAAAAAGCAGTTCAAGCAAAAATCGACGGTCACGTAACACACGTTGTACCTATTATTGCTGATATCGATGCGGGTTTTGGTAACGCAGAAGCGACCTACCTGATGGCCAAGCAGATGATTGAAGCCGGCGCTTGCTGTATTCAGATCGAAAACCAGGTTTCTGATGAGAAACAGTGCGGACACCAGGATGGCAAAGTAACCGTTCCTCATGAAGACTTCCTTGCGAAGATCCGTGCGGTTCGTTACGCGTTCCTTGAGCTGGGTATTGATGACGGTGTTATCGTTTCTCGTACTGACTCTTTGGGTGCTGGCCTCACCAAACAGATCGCTGTGACGAATGAGCCAGGCGATTTGGGTGACCAATACAACGCATTCCTTGATTGCGAAGAAGTGACTGCTGACAACATGGGCAACGGCGACGTTGTGATCAAACAAGATGGCAAATTGGTACGTCCTAAGCGTCTGCCAAGCAACTTGTTCCAGTTCAAAC
>JAHRWD010000092.1 GCA_019090315.1 Pseudomonadales bacterium | reverse complement strand
GAGATTTACACCCTAGAGTTCGTCGGCAGCGTCAGATGTGTATAAGAGACAGCAATACAATAGAAACCCTGATTAGAATTCCTGTCAAAATACAGGCTATCGCATACCTATAATTAATTAATACAAGTACGGTGATCTATGAATTGGGAAGAAAATAAATTTTTGTTTGAGCCCGGTACAGTCGAACCTGAAAATTGCGCTGAGGGTCACCACATCATCATCAGCAACAATCAGGTAGTTTCTCCCAAAGATAGTAAAGTTTGGCGCCCCCTCACCGATGATGAGGTCAAGTGGCTCGATATGGAAATCCTGTCGAAGCACTATCTCGGCCAATACGATGACAAACCCAGTTTTGTCTACGAGATCCCCGAGCAGAAGGATGCTCCGGGAGAGCACGGTTTTATCGGTTTATATGGCATTCTCGGGCAAGTAGATCCTCACCTGTTCTCCGTTGCCGGCAGAGCTATTCAAGTCCTTGAATGGCATCGAAATCACCGCTTCTGTGGGCGTTGTGGTGCAGAGAATACTCAACATGATGTGGATCGAGCTAAAGTTTGTGGCCGCTGTGGACTGATGGCGTACCCGCGCCTTTCACCCTGCATTATTGTTCTGGTTACCCGTGGTGAAGAGATATTGCTGGGGCACTCACCGCAATTCCCGGCAAATATGTACAGCACACTGGCAGGTTTTATGGAGCCAGGCGAATCCGTTGAGCAAACTCTTCATCGTGAAGTGTGGGAAGAGGTAGGCATTGAAGTGAGCAACGTTCGTTATGCACAAAGCCAGTCCTGGCCATTCCCAAACAATGTAATGCTGGGTTTTTATGCCGACTACAAAGCCGGTGAAATCACACCTGACGGCGTAGAAATCACCGATGCCAAATGGTTCCATTACAAGGATCTACCCAACGTACCCGGTAACTCGGCGATCTCGGGATGGTTGATCAATAACTACATTAAACAATTCGAAAAGTAACCTATCAGGAGATCCTTTGTGGTCGAAATATTCATGCAGTACGGCCTGTTTTTAGCCGAAACTATCACCTTTGTGATTGCCTTCGTCGTCATCCTTGCTGCGATTGCGGGTTTCAGCTCAAAGAACAAGAAGAGCGAATCAGGACATATCGAAACCAAAAACCTCAATCAAGAATACGATGCCATGAAGGAATCGATTCAGCATACGGTTTTAACCAAACATCAGCTCAAAGCAACTGAAAAAAAGCGTAAAGCCGATGATAAACAGAAAACCAAACAGGCTGACGATAGCTCAATCGAACGACGTAAGCGTGCTTATGTATTGAACTTTGATGGCGACATTAAGGCTTCCGCTGTGGAGGCATTGCGGAGGGAGATTTCAGCGGTATTATCGATTGCCGAAGCGCAGGATGAAGTAATTCTGGTGCTCGAAAGTAGTGGCGGTATGGTACATGCCTATGGCCTTGCTGCGTCACAGCTTGACCGAATCAAAAAGCGAAACATTGCCCTCACGGTGTGCGTCGACAAAGTGGCTGCCAGCGGTGGGTATATGATGGCTGTGCTAGGCAATAAAATACTTGCCGCACCCTTTGCGGTACTGGGCTCGATTGGTGTAGTGGCACAACTGCCAAACTTTCACCGATTACTACAGAAAAATGATATCGATATCGAGCTATTGACCGCCGGTGAATACAAACGAACCCTTACTATGCTGGGTGAGAACACAGATAAAGCGCGTGAAAAATTTGTTGAAGAACTGGAAGAGACCCACACACTCTTCAAAGAATTTGTCAGCGATAGCCGACCTCAACTGGATATTTCAGCGGTCGCTACGGGTGAGGTCTGGTACGGGAAACAGGCGATGAGCAATCAGTTAATCGATGATCTGATCACCAGCGATGAATACATCATGAGCAGTTGTGAAACCGCGGATGTGTTTGAAGTAAAATATGCTGAGAAAAAATCCGTCGCTGATAAACTGGGAATATCCATCCAGCGTGCAGTCGATAAAACATTGTTGGCCTGGCAGAACTACTCCGTGAAAGATCGATTTTCACATAAATAGGCGAATCTATAAATGAGCTCTTTTAAAGCATTAGTAACAAGGGAAGTTCGGGATGGTCTGTTCGATAGCCAGGTCGAAACCCGTGAACTGGATAGCTTACCGGAAGGTGAATTACTGATACGGGTGCACTACTCCTCACTAAATTATAAGGACGCCCTGTCGGCCAGTGGCAACCGCGGCGTGACACGTAAGTTTCCTCATACACCTGGCATTGATGCAGTGGGTATTGTTGAGGAATCATCACACCCCGATTTCAAACCCGGCGACAACGTACTCGTGACCGGCTACGACCTGGGTATGGGCACCTCCGGTGGCTTTGCTGAATTCATTCAGGTTCCTTTTTCCTGGGCTGTAAAGCTACCCCCTGCCCTCAGCATGCGTCAGGCCATGATACTCGGTACCGCTGGCCTTACCGCCGCACTCTGCGTAGAAAAACTGCGTCGGATGGATGTAACTCCGGACAAAGGTGAAATACTGGTAACCGGCGCGACCGGCGGTGTGGGCAGTATATGTGTAACCATTTTAAATAAGCTTGGTTACCGCGTATTGGCCAGTTCTGGAAAAATCGATCAGGCCTCTTTTCTCAGCGATCTTGGCGCAAGCATGATTATTGATCGTGAGACCCTTGCGGAACAGTCATCGCGAGCAATGAACAAAGAGCAATGGGCTGGTGCGATTGATACCGTTGGAGGAGAAACCCTGTCCAATGTTCTGAAATCAATTCAATACGGCGGTGCCGTCGCTTGCTGCGGCCTGGTATCTTCGCCGGAATTTTCAACCTCAATCATGCCCTTCATCATTCGGGGTGTGAGCCTGATGGGGGTCGACTCGGTCGAGTTGCCAATCGCCACCAAACAGGGTATCTGGGACAAAATAGCCACTGACTTGAACGATCTTCCGCTCGAACGGCTCGCTACCGAGATCCGTATGGATGACCTGCCCGCTTATATTGAGCGTATTCTCGCAGGCAAAATGGTGGGGCGGGTTGTTGTCTCAATTGCTGACAGCCACTAGCAAGCGTACCCTAAAGCCTTTCTAGAATTTCCCGTACACGCTGGGCATCCTCAGGAGTGTCAATTCCTGCGGGCGGGATTTCGCAAGCCTCTTCAACATGTATCCGCTTACCATTCCAGAGAGCACGTAACTGTTCCAATGATTCGGTTTGCTCGATCTCTGCCGGCGGCCAGTGAATAAACTCATCAAGAAAACCCACCCTGTATGCATATATACCAATATGGCGTTGGTAATTTACACAGGATAGCGCCTCTTCCTTGCCCTCTTTTGTCAATGCTGAAAACTGATCCCGGGCATAGGGAATCGGCGCACGGCTGAAGTAGAGTGCGTACTGATTAGTATCAGCGACTACCTTCACCGCATTCGGGTCCATCAACTCCTCTAGCTCTCGAATCGCAATACTGAGTGTCGAGATATCCGCAGCGGGATTATCACTCAGGTTTTTCGCCACCTGGTTGATCACCGCTGCGGGAATAAGCGGTTCATCGCCCTGCACGTTTACCACAATCTGATCAGCACTAAAGCCCATCTGATCCACCGCTTCCTGGATGCGATCTGTACCGGAAAGGTGCTGCTCAGATGTCATGCAAACCTGTGCACCGAAACCCTCTGCAGCCGCAGCTACGCGGCTATCATCTGTTGCGATCACTATCGACTCCGCCTCACTTTGCTGTGCACGTTCGTATACACGCTGAATCATGGTTTTACCAGCAAGGTCGATTAACGGTTTACCCGGTAGTCGACTGGATGCGTATCGCGCAGGTATAACAATGTGAAATGGCATCTTTAAAGCTCTGTAAATCAATTAAATAGTTTCAATGACCGATTTGATTCAAGCGGTTATTACTGGCGCGTGTCGGCAATACGGTTTTTCATCTGTAAAAAAAACTGCTCATCCAGCTGTGCGGATACCCGAAGAAACCAACCATCTTGCAGCAGATTCGCTTCGCATTTAACCGCATCCTTTTCCGTCATCAATACCGTTTCTTCAGTGAGATCGCTAAAGTCAGCAGAAGAAAATTTATGATGATCAGGGAATGGATGTTCAATTACCTCCAACCCCATGCCACGTAGAGTGGTAAAAAAACGTTGTGGATTACCAATTCCGGCAACCGCATGCACCTGCGTACTGCTGTGCCAATCGTTTATTGTTACAGGCTCCAAACCATTGAGCGAAACCAGCTGATCAGGAATGAGTTCCATCAAAAATGTCTTTGTTTCATGCTCCCGTTTCGTCGCACCGATCTCACCGTTGTAAACAATAAAGTCGACGCTATCAAGCCGTTCAATCGGTTCGCGAAGTGGCCCCGCCGGTAAACAAAGTTGATTACCAAAACCCCGAGCTCCATCTACCACCGCGATCTCAACATCCCTGCCAAGGCCATAGTGTTGCAGCCCATCATCGCTGATAACCAGATCACATTCAAAATGCTCCAACAAATACTTCGTTGCAGAAACGCGATCAGGATCAATCACCACCGGGCACCCGGTGCGACGGGCAAGCAGTAATGGCTCATCACCAACATCGGAGGGATCATCGTCAATATGAATTGATCGAGGGAATTCCTTGGTCTGTGCGCCGTAACCACGACTAACAATACCCGGTCGGTAGCCAGCGTTGGTTAGTGCTTCAACCAGCGCTATAGCCAGTGGCGTTTTTCCGCTGCCACCTACTGAAATATTTCCCACGACAATAACCGGAACCGGGGCATGCCAAACGTATTTCTTACCTGAAAAATATTGTTTTTTTCGTTTATTTGCTAAATAGGAAAACAGCAGTGACAGTGGATAAAGTAACATTATCCAACTTCTTTTTCGGTACCATGCGTCGGTGATAATTCGCAAAAATTAAACCTTACTGATCGCCAATTGGTTGGTCGACCGGTATTTCTTCAGATAGCGACGCAGCAACCGGTTCATCTGAAAACTGCATACGATACAGCAGCGCATATTGACCATCTTTCTCAAGCAACTGCGTATGTGTGCCCTGCTCGATGATTTTTCCCTGCTCCATCACCACAATCTTGTCGGCTTTCTCAATGGTCGAAAGCCGATGAGCAATAACCAAAGTGGTACGGTTTTCCATCACTCGCTCTAACGCTTGCTGAATATATTTTTCCGATTCGGTATCCAGCGCAGAAGTCGCTTCATCCAGAATAAGAATGGGCGCATTTTTAAGCAATGATCGTGCTATCGCCATACGCTGACGCTGACCACCGGATAGCATTACCCCATCGTCACCGACGATGGTCTCAAATCCTTCTGGCAGCTGTTCAATGAAATCCAGCGCATTGGCGGCTTTTGCCGCGTTGGTAATCTCCTCAAATGAGGCATTCCCAAGGTTTCCATAGGCAATATTATTGCGAACTGTATCGTTAAACAGGGTGACTTGCTGGCTTACCAGCGCAATCTGATTTCTCAAATCTGCTAATTTAAAAGAGTCGATCGGCTGGCCATCCAGCAAAATAGAACCGCCCTGTGCTTCATAAAATCGAGGGATCAGGTTGGCAAGTGTTGATTTACCGCTGCCGGATCTACCAACTAGTGCGACGGTTTGACCAGGTTCAATGGTAAGATTTATACCGTTAAAAACAGGCTGTCCAGTATTGTAACTAAACTCAACATCTACAAATTCAATACGACCTTTCGCTTTATCCAGCGATAACTCACCCGTATCTTTTTCATTTTCTTCGTCGAGCAGTTGAAAAATATCAATCGCCGCCGCTAAACCTCGTTGCAGCTTGGCGTTAATATCAGAAAGCTGTTTCAATGGCTTTGGTAACATGGCGGCAGCACTGATAAAAGCGACAAAAGCACCCGGCGTCATATCGCCGATCATCCCGGGTGAGAGAGCGAACCACACCAGTATTCCCATCGCAAAAGCGGTAATAAACTGAATCATCGGTGAGCTGATAGCCATCGTGGCTTCCATCTTCATCATCTGCTGCCGGGTAAAGTTACTTATACGTTGAAATCTGGTTTTTTCTATATTAATCCCGCCGAATATTCGCACCTCCCGGTAACCGCCCACTACTTCGCTAGAGACATGCGTGACATCACCCATTGAATCCTGGATACGGCTGCTGATCCCACGGAATCTCTTTCCTGCGAAGCCAACGATAGCCGCAATCATTGGTGCTGTTGCCAGTATGATCAACGATAAACGCCAGTTCACGAAAAACAGGTAACCTAATAACCCGATCACAAAGAAACCTTCACGAACAAGCACCCTTACCGCATCGGTAACCGCGCCGGTAACCTGGGTTACATGAAAGGTAATCTTTGCGACGAGATGTCCGGATGCGCTTTGATCAAACGAGGGACTGGAAAGCGAAAGAAATTTGTTGAAAAGATCGGTTCGTAAATCATGAACTACGTAATTTGAAACGTAAGCCAAACAGTAGTTGCCTAAAAAAGAACCTACACCACGAATAAAAAACAATCCCACCAGTACCGTCGGAATCCAGAACCTTGAATCGGTATCTGCGCCATTCACGGCGTCTACCATATGCTTCATCAGCTCTGCAAAACCAACACTGGCGCCCGAAAACACGGCAAAGCCCAGGATACTCATTGCAAAAGCTCCCCAATAGGGCTTGACGTAACTTAGCAGTCGTTTATAGACCACCCAATCATTAGGACTCTCGTGAGCAAGGGGTTGGTTTTGATCGGTATCAGACATGGGCAAAAACTAAACTCGGAACCTTAGATGATTTTACGGGCGATAACCCATCTGTTGGTGAGGGGGGCCTATCAACGACAGGCCTTAACTGGAACCACCAACCGGAACGACGATAGTATCCGGCTGGAGTACCTACTGATCAGTTTCCTGAGTTATCACTGGTGGCGATGCTTAGATTGGAAAATCCAAGCTGTCCAGCTGCATCCATCGCACGAACGACCGCATGATGCGGTGCATTTCTATCGGCAGATATTAACAGAGGGATGGATGTGTCTCCATCAGATATTTTGGCCATCGCGGTTTTTAACGTTTTTAGTTCGTCATCCACTAACGGCTTGTCATTAACGGCATATTTACCATCTACGCTGATCTGTATGTCGATGGCTTTCACGTCTGCTTCAGTATGTTCTCCGCTAGCTTCCGGCAGTTCAACATTCAGGACTGTTTCGCGATCAAAGGTCATCGAGACCATAAAGAAGATCAACAGCAAAAACACCACATCGATCAAAGGGGTTAGATCAAGCGAGATATCATTGTCTTTTTGACGAGCAAATTTCACAACGACTACCTAACCCTCCCTTTGTAGTTCACGTTCACCGTGAACCACTTCAACCAACTTTAGTGATTCCTGCTCAAGCCCTACCACCAGAGTATCAATTCGACGTTGAAAATAACGATGGGCAACTAACGCGGGAATGGCCACACTTAATCCAGCTGCGGTTGTGATCAGTGCTTCCGATATCCCTCCAGCGAGTACGGATGCGTTACCGCTTCCATGCAGCATAATGGCGGTAAATACGCGAATCATTCCAACAACCGTACCCAGCAAACCCAAAAGAGGTGTAATAGCAGCAATGGTTCCAAGAAAGTTGAGGTATCTGCCCATATCATGAATGACGTGATTGGCTGCTTCTTCCAGACTTTCTTTCATCACTTCTCGGCCAAATTTCGAATTGGACAATCCGGCAACAAGAATCTGACCCAATGGAGACTGTTGTTTGATCTCCGCCAGCTTCTGGCTATTCAGCTGGTTATTTTTAATTAATTCCCAGACCTCGATCAACAGGTTTGTCGGCATGATCCGTTCCGGTTTCAGAGACCACAGCCGCTCAAGACCGATGGCCAAAGCAACAACCGAACAGAGTATGATCGGCAGCATCATCCAGCCACCAGATTTAATTAATTCAAACACCTTCGCTCCAGTTTTTTCTTACTTCAAATTTTTAGTTTACGGGTGCAGTACGAAACCCGATTACATTTTGTACATAATTTCAGCAACTTGATAAATGATGCTAATCACTATGCCAGTACTTACGGTTTTCTTTTCGAAACCGCCGTGGCTTGACCAGCTTACCAGGGTCATCAAATTCACTATAGCCCTTAAAATAATAGACTATTGCTCCCTCATGCGCAGTGTTAATTATATCTGATCCGATGACATTATAGCGATCGATCACCGCACTGGCGGGATGGCGATATCGATTATTGTAACCGCTGGAAATGATCACCTGAGCCGGTGACACTGACTCAATAAACCTTCGAGTTGATGAGGTATTACTTCCATGGTGAGGTGCTATCAAGATATCAGCCTTTAATTGGCTGCCATATTTTTCTACCAGCTCTTTCTCAACCGATGACTCAATATCTCCGGTAAATAGAATACTCACACCGGGGCTCTTTACCATCAATACACAAGAGTTATTATTCTCCCGTCGAGCGCCCTGTTCAAAGGGATAAAGTAGATCAAACTGCACGCCATCCCACTGCCAGCTGGTACCGGCGCTACAGGCAGTAGTCTGCACCGGGAAACTGCTTTGCAGTTCATGGATCTGTTTGTTTCTGGAACCCAGCAGGAGTCGGTCAACAGAAATGGTATCCAGTACCGAAGAAGCGCCACCTACATGATCATTATCCGCATGACTTAGCAACAACAGATCCAGTGTTCCCGTGCCCTGCTTTCTTAGAAACGGTACAACCACTGCACTGCCCGCATCAAATTGCGGACTAAAACGGGGGCCGGTATCGTAAAGTAAGCTGTGGTTAGCGGTACGAATACTCACCGATAGCCCCTGCCCTACATCAAGAATAGCCATCTCCAGTTCTGAACGATCAAGCCCAGCTGAAGAAGGAATCAATAGCGGCAAAAAACAGAGAATCCCTAACCAGCGGCCCGGCATTCCTTTTGGAGCAAGTAACAATACAACAGCAACGATCGCGGCAATGAAACTCCACCCTGAAATACCACCAGGATACCAACCAAAATCGCCTATTGAGGCAAGCCACTGAAGATATACCCACAACACTTCAAGTAGCCAATTTGCGACCAATAGCAGTTGAATTCCTACTATTTCAAATAGCGGAGAAAGTATTGCTCCTGCAAGCGTGAGCGGCACGATTAAAAGGCTCACCACCGGCACGGCAATTAAGTTAGCCAGAGGCGATACCAGTGAGACATTGAGTAATAACATGCTGAGGATCGGCAGCAAGGCTACAAACACGGTCCACTGAGCCAGGCCCCAATTGTTCCAGACCCTGGCTACTCCACCGGGTTTTGCGGGATGGCGATTAACGAATACGTATAGAAGTGCGGCAACTGCAGAAAACGACAACAAAAATCCGGCGGACATCACCGCCAACGGATCAATAATTAGCACACAGACCAGCGCTAACAGGAAGGAATTAAGAGGCCGAACATTTCGTCCTGAGAGTTGCGCCAGCATCACCACTGAAACCATGATAAATGCACGTTGCGTGGATAGCGAGAACCCTGCAATTGCGGTATAAGCACCGGCAGCAATTATTGCAGCCCAGCACTGCAATGATATCGAATCGGTGATCCGTATCCGTATGAAGGGCTTGAGGAAACGTCGATTTGACAACAGCACCCTTCGCAGAATAAAACCGACTAACTGATACGCCAACACCGCAATTAAACCGATATGCAGGCCAGAAATAACAATTAGGTGATTGGTTCCTGTATCCAGCAACGTTTTCCATTGAGCCGGGCCCAGATGCGAGCGATCCCCGTTGATCAGTGCCAGCATCGGTCCAAAATGACTGGTTTCACCGATGAGGTTGCCCATATTTTCGGATATTGCCCAACGTAATCGTTGCACTACCTCAGTACCAACAAAAGTATCTAACCGTGTGTTTTCGTCAGATTTTTTTATATAGCCTGTTGCACCGATCCCCTGCTCAAACAGCCATCCTTCGTAGTCAAAACCAGCTGGATTTGAAAAACCACGGGGGCGTTTAAGCCTCACTTTCCAACGCCATAGTTCGCCTGGGCGCACCGGCTCACCGCCATACCAGCCAAGCCGTACTTTCCCTGGGGTGAAGAGTAACTGATCATTCTGAGTCTTTTTAACCGTTTCAATTGTGACAACGGTAACCTCAAAGCGTTGATAGGAAGCGTATCTCGTTCCATCACGACTGACCGGCAGGCTGGACACGATACCGGTCAACCAGAGGTCCTGTCCCACATAACGACGATCAAGCTGGTGCTCAAGCCCGATCCAGCCATATAGAAGCGCCCAAATTATACCGGTCAAAAAAGTTGCGGTTATAAAAAAACGTTTATAATAGAGTGATACAATCCCGACGATGAACAACAGGGTGGTTGTTCGTTGCTCAGGAAGAGCCGGAAGAAGCGCCACGATGGCAATACCAGCGGATAACGCCACTATCAGTAGCAACGGATTGTTAGCCAGCAACAAAGGATTATTAGCTTTGGTATTACCTGTTTTTGTATTGCCCAGGCTCGTTTTAACTAATTTATGAACCTTTCTAGCGATGCCGCGTAAGTTTTTCAAACGTCACCTGCCATCACCAGAGCGTATCAAGCAGCACGGCTCGTTACGATTTTTGGGGGATGTTCTGCACGAGCCTAACCTTTGGCATCTAAACCGTAGATCCGTTGCACGGGCAGCATTTGTGGGTGTATTTTGCGCATTCATTCCCTTTCCATTGCAGATGTTGATTGCCGCACTGATATCACTGTGGATTCATAGCAACCTGGCACTGTCGGTTGGCCTTGTCTGGATCACTAATCCCTTAACGATCCCACCAATTTTTTATTTTACCTACAAACTGGGATGCGTAATGCTCGACATCCCGGCCGCTGATTTCAGTATCGAACTGTCATGGCAGTGGTTAACCGAAAGCATGAAATTCTTTATTCTACCCCTACTGCTCGGTTCATTTACCGTCGGCACCCTATTGGCCTCAATTAGCTATGTCACCATTGCCACAATATGGCGACAAAATACTATAAAGAGATGGCGGGAACGCAAAGAGCGCAGATCACAAAAAAAACAATAACCAGCGCAGGCAAGCCTGGTACCACATATCGGTTATTCGATCGAGACCAGCCTACCCTCATCTAACTTTAATCGCCTATCCATGGTTTTGGCAAATGCCATGTCATGGGTAATCACGATAAAACAGCACTGGCTAATCTGATTGAGTTCCGACATCAGTGCCGCAATCTCCTTTGCTGTTCTGCTATCGAGATTACCGGTGGGTTCATCCATTAATACTATTTCAGGGCTCATTACCAAAGCGCGAGCGATTGCTACTCTTTGACGTTCGCCCCCCGATAGCTCTGAGGGACGATGATCAGCGCGATCCTGTAATCCAACCTGATTTAAAAGCCGCTCCGCCTTTTCTCTTGCTTCACCGGGTTTAACACCCGCTATCAGCATCGGCAGTGCGATATTCTCTGTCGCAGAAAATTCAGGCAATAGATGATGGAACTGATAAACGATACCAATAGACCTATTGCGAAACCCCGCCATTTTCTTATCGCCAAGATCATGGATATTGATCCCATTTATCTCAACCGTACCGGTAGTTGGAGAATCGAGTCCACCCAGTATATTTAGGAAGGTAGTTTTCCCTGACCCCGAACTACCGATAACCGCTACCCGTTCACCACGGTTCGCACTGAATTCAACACCATCAAGCACCTTCAATTCCTGCGGTCCCTGCTGGTAATATCGTTTAATATCTGTGCACTTCAAAACCACTTCATTACTCATATCGAAGCACCTCCGCAGGTTCGGTCCTGGAGGCGCTATACGCTGGGTACAGCGTAGCGATAAAACTCATAAAAAAGGCACTACAGGTCACTAACCATACATCCGACATATGAAGGTCAGATGGAAAATAGCTGATAAAATATACGTCTGAATTTAAAAACTGGATACCGAAAATATCTTCAACTTTTGCAACAACATCGGAAATCACCAATGAGGCCCCTATACCAAGCAGCGCACCAATTGAGCATCCCAGAAAGCCAATAACACTACCGAGTACAATAAATATTTTTAGAATAGTAGCTCTATCAGCACCGAGTGTTTTGAGTACCGCAATATCAGATTGCTTATCTACAACTAGCATCACCAATGATGAAACAATATTAAATACAGCAACGGCCACGATGATTAACATCAATAGCCCCAGCATCCTTTTTTCTAACTGAACCGCCTGAAACAGGTTGCCCTGAGTGCGAGTCCAATCGGTAGAATAGTATTGTCCCGGCAGCTTCCCAGCCAGCTCACGGCTGATTGCAGGCGCTTCAAAAAGATCATCAAATTTCAACCTGATCCCCTGCACTTTGCCTTTGATTCCAAACACCTTTCCCGCATCTTCTATGTGAATAACCGCAAGAGCCGCGTCCAGCTCGGCACCGACACTAAAGGTACCTACCACGGTAAACCGTTTCATACGAGGAAATATTCCGCCGGGTGTAACCGATGCCTCTGGCAGCAACAGGGTAATACGATCGCCAACTCGTGCACCAAGGCTGCGAGCCACCAGGTCACCCAGAACGATACCAAACTCACCTGCTTTGAGCGCATCGATTGAGCCAACCTTCATATGTTGATCAATGATCGATACGTTTTTTTCCGCCGAGGGTAATATTCCATTCACCATCACACCACGCACCGAACCCTGGAAACTCAACATACCCTGTCCGCTACTATACGGCGCGGCCGCTAGCACATCGGGAGATTCTTCCAACATTGTCGCTAGTGCCTGCCATTGCTCGATCGGGCCTTGATAAGAATGAACCACCGCATGGGGCACCATACCAAGGATGCGCTCCCGCAACTCCTTGTGAAACCCATTGAGAACCGAGAGGACCAGTATCATCACCATCACACCCAGGGTCAGCCCGGCAATTGAGGTGAGCGAGATAAAGGATATAAAGTGATTGCGGCGATTTGCTCGCAAATATCGCAAGCCAATGTAAACAGAAACAGGCCTGTACATAATATGGGAAGATACCAGGGTGATAGGTTATGAAAAAAAAGCGCCTACACTATATCTGTAGGCTTGATCAAAATCCATGTTAGAATTTTGCTCATAAACACCCACTAAACCAACGATTTACAATCGGATAACGATCAACTGTGTAATTATGAGTGATTCGGATATAAGTACGGATAAAGAACGTCGAAAATTCTATCGAATAACCGATGCCATCGGCCTTGAATATAAGCTAATCGATCACCTGCCGGAGTCGGATGAAGAGGCTGACGTCCCTTTTTCAGTATCAGGCCGATTCCGATTACTTAACGAACTAACCCGTATCGATCAGGAAGGTTCAATTCTGTTGAGGCATATATCGGATGAGGATCGAAACCTTGCTCGCTATCTGGGGTCGCAGAACAAAAAAATAGAAACCATTGCGAAACTCATAGTTTCGGAGGAAATTTCACGCGTACCCTACACTGTTCGAACCGTTAGTTTAAGCGAAGGAGGCTGTTCTTTCATCACTGAAGAACAGCTGGATACCGATCAAAATCTTGCATTAAAACTATTCTTTTTCTCTTCATATCTCGGAATGATACTGTTTGGGCATGTTGTAGAAAGCCATTCGATTGGTGATGAAGACAGTGGGCTTTTTCAAACCAATGTTGAATTTAGCGAGTTGAGCGGCCCTGATCGACAAATGTTGGCTCGCTACATTATTCGACGACAAGCTGAAAAAAAACGGGCGGATACTGAGGAAGATTAGGCTCAACCAAACGAGCATTCCACATCAACCCACATGGTATACTCCGGTGGAATATAAAGTCAGCACACTCAGGGCTGACTCCGACCTGATAATATTTTTGGATAGCAGCGTTCAGGAATGAGCCAACCCCTCACGATATGGTATATCAGCGATACTAAACCCGGGCATCTAAATCAGCTAAAGGGTTTAGCTCAGCAACTAAGCCAAAGATCAAACCAGGCCGGCCTTGAGCTTAACGAGCGCTGGATCAGCTACGATTCTCCGAAACTAAACTGGCGATCATTGTTTGAAAAAAAACCAGACATAGCTGGTGTAAGCACGCCTTCCATGGTGATAGGCGCTGGCCACAAAACCCACCTCAAATTGCTTGCCATCGGTCTTAAATTCAATGCTTACACGGTGGTATTGATGCGCCCTTCTCTACCGTTAAACCTCTTTGGTGCAGCGATAATCCCCGAGCACGATCATCCCCCCAAAAGGAACAGCATATTACCAACCAAAGGGGTTCTAAATATGGTTCAACCAAAGAAGCGGATGGACGGCAGTGCTTCAAACCAAAATGGCTTGATGCTCGTAGGTGGTGAATCAAAGCATTACCTATGGAATAGCGAACATATCATCGAACAGATCCACGAAGTATTAATCCAGAGACCATCAATCCAGTGGACACTATCAAATTCGCGCCGAACTCCGGCTGAATTTATTCAACAGCTAGATTCAACAGCGCCAAAAAATTTAACAATAATCGATTGTGAAAAAACCGACGCGAACTGGTTACCCGAACAGATCCAAAATGCATCGAAGGTCTGGGTAACGCCCGATAGTGTTTCTATGGTGTATGAGGCGATCACTTCAGGTACCCCTACCGGACTTTTCACACTTGAAAGAGACAAACAAAACCGAATCAACTCCGGTATTCGGCAATTAGTACGTGATGGAATGGCAACAGAGTTCAAACAATGGAAAACCAACGGAAAGTTGACTGAACCAGCTCAATCACTCTGGGAATCAGACCGCGCGGCGCAATGGTTACTCTCGCAGTTTCAACAGAACCAAAGCCAATGAAAATTATTCAGGTCCTGCCAGGCCTTGAAAGTGGCGGCGTTGAAAAAGGCACGCTGGAAATTGCAGCTGCAGCAGTTGCTGCCGGACATCAATCCTATGTGATGTCCGCAGGTGGGCGACTTGTAGAATCGCTTGGGAAGAACGGTTCCGTTCATGTCGAATGGGATATTGGTAGAAAGTCTCTTCTGAATCTGTTTGAGGTCAAGAAAGTCAGGCGATGGTTACAATCTGAGAAATTCGATGTTGTCCATGTCCGTTCTCGAATGCCCGCCTGGGTCATCTGGCTGGCATGGAAAAAAATGGATCCAGCCACAAGGCCACGGTTGGTCAGTACCGTTCACGGTATGCACTCGGTGAGTCGCTACAGTGAAATAATGACCTGCGGGGAACAGGTGATAGCGGTTTCGAAATCGATCCAACACTATATATTGGCGCAATATCCACGCTGCTCACCCGAGAAAATACAACTGATATATCGTGGCATTGACCCCCAGCTATTTCCACGCGGATATCAGCCGGATAGCGAATGGCTGGATCGTTGGTATAGCGAGTATCCGCAAACCAGGAACCGTATGATCATAACCCTGCCTGGACGCATAACACGCCTCAAAGGGCATCTAACCTTCCTGGAATTATTAGCAAAACTACGTGATGAAAGTGTCGATGTTGTAGGTCTGATTGTGGGCGATGAAGACCCCAAAAGGGTTCAATATGCGCAGGAGATCCACACAAGGGTAGAGCAGCTAAACCTCTCTGGTCAGGTTATCTTTACCGGACATCGAACAGATATGCGAGAGATATATGCGATATCAAAACTGGTGTTATCTCTATCCAGCAAGCCAGAATCCTTTGGCCGCACGGTGCTTGAAGCGCTAAGCATCGGCACCCCGGTGATTGGCCATGATCATGGTGGCGTTAAGGAGGTACTGGAAGCGCTATTTCCTGAGGGTGCAGTGCCACTAAATCAGCTCGAACCGCTGCTGCAAACAACCAATAAAATCCTGAATAACGAGCATCAAGCCGTTGCGAAAAATACTAGTTTCCTACTCTCAACCATGCAACGACAAACACTAGAGCTGTACCAGAAGGTTATTGAACAACAACCAACCCTATAGCCAGTTAATTTTCAGCATCCCGCAAAACCACAGACGCCGCTCGGCGGTAAAACCCGGTTTTCAGTCTATACATCAAACAATCAAAGGAAAGCTATTGCCGCACTTCTCACTTGAGAATCACTCGATGTAAATATTCGGCACTCCTTTTTTAGCCAAACCCAACTATTTAGGATAGAAAAACAGGCAATAAAAAACCCCGCATTTGCGAGGTTTTTTATACTTTCAATCGATGCTTATTCCTTTTCAGCGTACGACTCTGGCTTCACCAGATATCTGGCAAGTGCCGGCAGTAGCCACAACGCGCCCACCATGTTCCATACAAACATGAAGGTTAACAATATGCCCATATCAGCCTGGAATTTAATAGGTGAGAACACCCAGGTTCCAACTCCAATAGCCAGAGTCAGGCCTGTAAAGGCAACTGCCTTACCAGTGGTTCTCAAGGTATTGAGATAAGCTTTCTCAAGGTCCATCCCCTCTTTTAGATAGGATTCCAGACGGGAGAAAATATAGATACCATAATCGACCCCAATACCTACACCCAAAGCAATTACCGGCAAGGTCGCAACCTTAATGCCAATACCGATTTGAGCCATAATTGCCTGACAAAGTGCCGAGGTCAGTGCAAGCGGTGCAACAATACAGATTACTGCACGCCAGGAGCGGAATGTAAGGAATACCAGAAAGCTCACTACGCCGTATACAAAGTACAACATCCGATCTTGTGATGCTGAGATCTCCTGGTTTGTAGCCGCATCAATACCTGCGTTACCACCACCAAGAATAAACTGTGTACCAGCGGTATCATTTTTAGCCGCAAAGGTTTCTACCAACCCGGTCACCCGTTCAAGCGTATCTGCCTTGTGGTCCCAAAGTGAAACCCGTAGATAACCAACGCTACATTCACGGTTCATACCGGCTATCCCAATCTGCCCAGTCAATAACGACTGTTCACGAGTCATCACACGCCATTTAGCATTCGATTCGTTGGTATCAAAACCTTTATTTTTAGCATAAGTGATCATCGAAAAGACAGATTGAACACCTGGATCATTCTCAAGAAACCAGCTTAAACGTTCCAGACGTACTAAAGATTGGTAATTTGTACATTGTTCCGGCTCTGACTTAACGAACACTATAAGTGTGTCAGAACTTGTAGAGAAGTTTGCGTTAATAAACGCTACATCTTTGTTGTAAACAGAATCAGGTCTCAGCATTGGCTGGCCTGGATCCAGATCACCAATTTTTAAACCTTGCTGATAATATACTGCGCCACCAAACAGCGTTGCTGCAATCACAATGCTTATTGGTGCAATCTTTGGATTCGCACATTTGGAAATCAAATTCCACATGGGCGTATCGGCGTTGATTTTGGACTGGGCATGAGAAATGCAAGATTTTGTTACACCAAAATAGGACATCAAAATAGGTAGCAAAACGAGGTTGGTTAGAATAATAACCGCCACACCAATGCTGGCCGTCATCGCCAGCTCTCTGATCACATCAATTGGAATGATGTAAAGCGTCATAAACCCGATGGCATCACTAATCAGTGCTAACATCCCTGGAATATAAAGGTGTCTGAAAGTAATTCGAGCGGCCTCTAAGCGCGCTTCACCATGTGCCGCTTCATGAGCAATACCATTAATAATCTGAACACCATGGCTAACACCAATAGCAAACACAAGGAAAGGCACCAGAACCGAGTATGGATCCAGACCAAAGCCCAGAGTTGTGATAAGGCCAAGCTGCCAAACCACTGCTATAACCGAACATACCAGGGGTACAATCGCGCTTTTTACGCAACGAGAATAGAAGTACAGAAGGACAAGTGTGATGAGCAGCGCGGCAAGGAAAAACTTACCGATATCAAGAAAGCCATCAAGAAGATCAGCAATCCATTTAGGAAATTCAACCACATGAATTTTCAGGTTTTCAGTTTCATATTTTTCACGAACATTGGTTTCAATACTGTGGGCAAAAGCCTGGTAGTCGAAACGTTCGCCTTTAGACGCATCTGGCTGAACCAGTGGAACGGTGATAATCGAGGATTTAAAGTTATTAGCTACATAGGTCCCAATATGAGACGAACGAAGCACATTGATCCTTACTGCTTCGATATCTTCCGGTGTGCCAGCATAGCCTGAGCCTATAATCGCTCCACCGATATCACCCTCAGGTGTATTGGCTTGCCATCGAATGATTGGAGCCCAGAGTGAGCGCAAATTACCACGATAAACTCCTTCCAGGAAAAAAATTTCATCGTGAATCTCTTTGAGGGTTGCGAGGTAATCTTTATTAAAGATATCACCATCTTTAACCTCAACCGCAATACGTAGTGTATTACCGGTTTTGGCACCTTTTGGCGCAAGGGCAAATGAGTTCTGGATATAGGGATGATCAACAGGGATCAATTTTTCAAATTTTACATTGGGGGTAATCTGGCTCGCCTGATAACCAAGAAATGCGGTCGCCAGGATGAATGCGATAATCAGTATCGGGCGGAAATTAAATACCAAACGTTCAATCAAAGGAGCGCCGTCATTAATGTTAGATTGAGCCTGCGTCATATCGTGTCCCCAGTAAATCTATGTTTTTTTTATTTTCAAATTCATTCAGATAACATCGATGAAAATCAATACCCATGTTATTTATGTCTTGTGTTCATAGCTAATCAGATATCTTTTCCATCAGCAGATATTCGATTAATACCCTTGAAACCAGTGGTTACAAAATTACCATCAGCTGCTTCAACAATTGAAGTCATGTGGATTCGATCTTTCCGCAAGTAAATATGTAATTTTTCACTATCTGCAGTTCCAGTAGTAAACTGGCCGTTATTACCGACAATTTTAATATCGCCAGCTTTCGTGGCGAGACCAGCAAAACTCAAAAATTCTGTTTCCATATCAAGCGGCTGTGAATACCAACTAGCGCCACGATCACTCGATCTCACAATCAGCCCAGACATTCCCATCGCATAAATTTGATCGGCTGCTGCATCATAAAAAAGTCCGTAAAGACTTCGGTCATACTGAGTTGTAATATTTTCCCAGGTTTTACCGAAATCAGACGACCGATATAGCTTGACCTTTGCTCCATCATAGTTACTTTTTTCAGATGCGATAACGATGGTCCCATCTTCCAGACCAAGGATTGCATTGTTGTGATCTTCAAAATTATCCAGACGATCTTTCCATGACTCCCATGTTTTTCCGCCATCGGTGGTGTGATAGAACTGGGCGTAAGAGCCCACAACAAAACCCTCATTTTCATCTTTAAACCAGACATCCAATAGAGGCGACGTCTGATATTTTTTCACTACGGCTGCGAGATCATCCGCAGCGTAAAAGGCATCTTCGATATCAATCAGCTCATCAGGATCATCAGTATTTGGATTATCAATGGCTTCCGTTGCGGCTATCCGTTTGATTTCGGCATCCGCGATAATTGCGTGAATCGGGCTATTTTCTATGTATCCATAATGCAGTTTGGTCCAGCTAGCACCACCATCTGTAGTACCGAGGATGATCGCATCCTGACCAACTACCCAACCTTTCTTATCGTTAATAAAAAACACCGAATTCAGCTGCGTTTGAACCGGAACTTCTGCCTGTGTCCAGCTCTTGCCACTATCATCAGAAAACACAATATGACCATATTGCCCAACTGCCACCAATCGATCACCTGCCCTGGTCACATCCAGTAACAGTGATTTGGATGCTTTGGGCATTTTTACCGAAGGGGCATCAAGAACATCAACAAACGTGTTTTCGGCTAATACATTTCCAGAAAAAACCATTACCAGAGAGGCGATAAGGGCCCCCATAAATCTGGATAACAGGGTTTTTCGGGCGTTTAGATTATTGCGCATTGAGGATCCCCTTGGTGCTTCTTATTCTCTAAATTTTTGACGATATCAAAGGTTGCCAGATTCTGTAGTCCAGGTAGCCCAATCATTCGGTATATAGACGGTTACATTTTTATAATTTATTTTCGCTGCCAGGGTAATGAACATATACGAGCAAACCCAGCACCATCCGATGAGGCATACTACCGGTAACAACCCTATGTTTCAACGGATTGTTTGCTCATTTCATAATCAGGCAGCTGTCAAATTTAACTGCCATACCACGACAGTTTTCCAGCAAGATTGACAACTCCGCCAACGATAATCAATGTTGGTGGCCGTATCACTTCAGCCGAGACCAGCTCAACAATAGTATCCAAAGTCCCCACAATTACCTTTTGCTGGTCTGTTGTGCCTTTTTGTACTAACGCTACAGGGGTTTCGGCATCTCGTCCGTGCTCAATCAGTTTTTGGCAAATTGTAGGCAAGCCGACCAATCCCATATAAAACACAACGGTATGATTCTCGTGCACCAACTCATCCCAGTGCAGATCAATGCTGTTATTTTTAAGATGGCCCGTAACAAACTGAACCGACTGGGCATAATCCCTGTGTGTAAGCGGTATACCCGCATAAGCTGCACAACCGTTAGCTGCTGTGATGCCGGGGACAACCTGAAAAGGAATGCCCGCGTCGGCCAACCCTTCTAGTTCTTCTCCGCCACGTCCGAAAATAAACGGGTCGCCGCCCTTCAGCCGCAGCACCTTTTTGCCCTCTTTTGCTAGCCGAACCAGCATACTGTTAATGTCGCCCTGGGGAACCGTATGCTTATCCCGAGCCTTTCCAACATTAATCTGTTCAGCATCTTTGCGGACTAACGCCAGAACCTCCGGTGATACCAGCCGATCATAAAGAACCACATCAGCTTGCTGCATTAAGCGTAATGCCCGAAAGGTAAGTAAGTCAGGATCACCAGGGCCGCCCCCTACTAGATAGACCTCTCCGGCCTGCTCTACTACTTTACCTCCATCAATCCACTCGGAAAGCTGTTGCTCTGCCTCAGCTAGACGGCCTGTCAGTACTAGTTCGGTTACGCTGCCGCTGATCACCTTTTCCCAAAAAGAACGCCGCTGACCAAGAGTTTTAAATCGGTTTTTCACAGGCTCTCTAAACTTACCCAGCAGTTGCGCAAGCTTGCCATACCCGGAGGGTATCAGTGTTTCTAATCGGGCTCGCAGATGCCGCGCCAAAACCGGAGAAGTTCCACCGCTGGATATCGCGACGACTAATGGCGATCGATCAAGAACAGAGGGGAATACAAAGCTGCACAGCGCGGGGTTATCCACCACATTAACCGGTATTTTCTGTGTTTTAGCCTGGCAAGAGATCGCGATATTGAGTTGAGTATCATCGGTAGCCACAACTACCAGGGCTACATCGGTCAGATCCGAGGTAAGGTATTCCCTTTCGTGGATCTCTCCGGGACAATCAGCATCATCGACTAGCTGGCTCAGACTCAGATTTATCCGAGGTGCAACAACCCGTAGCTGCGCGCCACTCTTTGCCAGCATTCGTGCTTTTCGTAGCGCGACCTCTCCGCCGCCCACGATCAGGCAAACAGAGCTTTTAACATCCAGAAAGATAGGTAGAAATTGCATGGTCTTCAGTGCCTTAATTCAGGTGCCTACAAAAGGAGCCTAGAACTCGATCTGCGTAACTTTACCCATATAAGGCCGCAGTACTTCCGGTACCGTGACCGTGCCATCAGCCTGCTGATAGTTTTCGATCACCGCTACTAATGCACGGCCAACTGCCAACCCAGAGCCATTTACCGTATGAACCAGCTCAGGTTTGTTGGTGTCAGGGTTTCGCCTACGGGCCTGAAGCCGGCGAGCCTGAAAATCCACAAAGTTACTGCAGGAGGAGATTTCCCGGTAAGCGTTTTGACCCGGTAGCCACACTTCGAGATCGAAGGTTTTGGTGGAGGAAAAACCAAGATCGCCACCACACAACACAACCTTTCTATAGGGCAAATCCAGTGCCTGCAAAATAGCTTCGGCGTGACCCGTTAGCTGCTCTAACGCGTCGAATGAAGTATTGGGCTCAACGATCTGAACCAGCTCAACCTTTTCAAATTGATGCTGGCGAATCATGCCCCGGGTATCTTTCCCGTAACTGCCCGCT
This sequence comes from Pseudomonadales bacterium, assembly GCA_019090315.1. GTDB lineage: Bacteria > Pseudomonadota > Gammaproteobacteria > Pseudomonadales > JAHRWD01 > JAHRWD01. Next base: position 26,629 of record JAHRWD010000092.1, on the reverse strand, counting down.
TCGCTTCTGAAACAGGGGGTATGAGCAACGTATTTAAGCGGCAACGCCGCCGCATCAATAATTTCATCACGAACCAGGTTGCTAATCGGCACTTCGGCGGTGGGTATCAAATAGTAGCCATGATCGCCCTCAAGCTTGAACAGGTCATCGCCAAACTTTGGTAGATTACCAGTACCAAACAGTGAATCGGCATTCACGATATAAGGTACGTAGACCTCCTGATAGCCGTGGTCGTGAATATGGGTATTGAGCATAAACTGGGTCAGCGCACGATGCAGTCCTGCTATATTGCCGCGCATAACCGAAAAACGACTGCCGGTGATTTTTGCGGCGGTCTGGAAATCCATCTGATTCCCCTGCTCCGCCAGATCAACATGCTCCTTTGCATCAAAATCAAACGATTTAGGCTGCCCCCAACGGAGAACTTCGAGATTTGAATCCTCATCATCCCCTTCAGGCACAGAATCATCGGGGATATTCGGAATACCAAATTGAATATCCTGCAGTCGCTCCTGTATCTCTGTCAAAGCAGCTTTACTGGCATCAAGTTTTTGGCCCAGTTCGCCAACCTGCTGTTTTAATGGCTCAATATCTTCACCAGCTGCCTTTGCCTTGCCGATACTTTTTGAGGTGGTGTTGCGCTCATTCTGCAGCGCCTCGGTCTCTATCTGCAGCTGCTTGCGCTGCTCCTCCAAAGACTGGATCGCATCGGTATCTAAAACATATTTTTTCTTGAGCAGCTGGGTGGCCAGTTCATCAAGGTCACCGCGTAACAGTTTTGGATCTAGCATAATTTATGGGTACTACCAGGGTGTTATGGGTTAAGTAGTGCGATTGCCAGGCAACTACAAATATTCAGATGAGATTAAAATAGATTTTTTCCAAGCTGCATTCCCAGCCAGACATTGATCACACCAATGATCACGCTAACGGAAATATAAAAACCAGCGCCCAACAGGGCACCGCTTTTTAGCATATCGAGCAGTTCCAGCGAGAAGGTCGAGAAGGTGGTAAAGGCTCCAAGAAAACCAACCATCACCAGCCCACGAATCTCCGCCGAAAGTTTAAATTTCTCGACAATCAGCACATACATCAGACCGATCAAAAATGAACCAACAAGATTCACCATCAGGGTTCCGTATGGAAATCGGGTTCCAAATTGTTCAGCCGCCGCATTGGCCGCGAGGAATCGTGCTACAGAACCCACTGCCCCACCAAGCGCTATTGCAATAAGCTGGAGCACCTAAAAATCCTCTATCTGTTATCTGGAGACCTCAGCATAACTACTGCGCTTGACAATACTGCGTTAAAAATCAGCTCAAAATACCCAATACGTTTCACGGGGCAGGCTCTGCTCATTTACACCTGTAAACTGCGCTTTTTCGCTAATTTTTGCCTTGTCTTGCCTGCGCTCGCTACGTTATGCAGAGGTCTCATGAAAATAAATGGCGGAAGCAAGCTCAGCTATCGTCTGAACCGTCGTAGCGCCGAAACGCGCTATTATCATCAAGGGACTGGAAATAATCCAATCTTTGTTTGATCTGCTTCTCCAGGCCACGCTCTACTGGTGAATAGTAACGGTTCTGGCTGATCTGCTCCGGTAGATAACTTTCACCCGGAATGTAACCTTCAGGGTGATCATGTGCGTAACGATAATCCTTGCCGTAGCCTTCCTCTTTCATCAATCCCGTTGGCGCATTGCGAATATGCATCGGTACGTCGTAATTGGGTAACTTGCGAATATCAGCCAACACCGAATTAAAAGCCTGATAAACCGCTGCACTTTTTGACGCACAGGCCAAATACACCACCGCCTGAGCAAGGCATAGCTCACCTTCGGGTGACCCCAACCGTTGAATCACATCCCAGCAATCCAGACTGATTCTTAATGCTCGGGGATCAGCGTTTCCGATATCCTCACTGGCCATACGTACCACTCGGCGGGCAATGTACAGCGGGTCGCATCCGCCTTCAAGCATACGTCCCAACCAGTAAAGCGCTGCATCAGGGGATGAGCCGCGAACCGCTTTATGCAATGCCGAGATCTGTTCGTAAAACTGGTCACCCTTCTTATCGAAACGGGCGACCTGCCCCTGCAGCACCTCATCGAGAATCTGACGATTTATGATTTTGCCCTGATCGGTTTCAGGTGCAATATCGACCGCAATTTCCAGCAAGGTAAGGGCGCGACGCGCATCACCATCCCCGGCATTCGCGATCAGCTCAATCAGCTCATCTTCAATCTGAACCGGTGTATCGCCAAGTCCAACCTCGGTATTGTTCAACGCTCGTTTTATCACTGCGCCGAGATCTTCAGGCTGTAGTGATTTAAGCCGGTATACGCGGGTTCTGGACAACAACGCGTTATTGACTTCAAAGGAGGGGTTTTCAGTCGTCGCACCCACAAAAATAATGGTGCCATCTTCAACAAAGGGTAAAAAAGCATCCTGCTGCGCCTTGTTGAACCGATGAACCTCATCAACAAACAGAATCGTGCGCGGACCGCCCCCCTGCTGTTCAAGGCGAGCCTTTTCGACACAGGCTCGAATATCCTTAACCCCGGACATAACCGCCGACAGAGTTGCAAAATTGGCTTCGCAGGTTTGCGCAATCATCCGCGCCAGGGTAGTTTTTCCGGTACCGGGTGGCCCCCAGAAAATCATCGAATGCAATGTGCCGGACGTGATCGCTTCCCGTAACGGTTTACCCTGTTTCAGCAGATGCGACTGGCCAAAAAACTGATCAATAGTTTGCGGCCGCATACGATCCGCTAGCGGCGTGTAGGGCGCATTACTGACGGATGACATCTACACCCTCTGGCACCACAAACAGGAACTGGTTTGAATCAATCGCCATATTCACAGCCACATCTGAAAAGCGAAAATCGGTGAGTTGACCAAGGCTATCGCGAATCCGCATTGCCACCAGTTGCGAATCCTTAAAGGTCAGCTCCAGCACCGAAAACAGGCTTTCGGGATTACGGGGTGTCAAAACATAGTTCACCAGGCCTTTGATGGGGGGGTGAGCGTCTCCTCTCTCCACCACAAAAGAGCTATCAAGCTGATCGGTTTCACCGCTTAGTAGCAATCCGGGCGTAGACGCCAGCCTGTTATCGAATGGACGAATAGAAACCTGTTCAAGATCAGGATCGTAAAACCAAAGCTGTTCACCATCCGACACTACCGTTTGTGGGAATGGCTGCGTCGCCTCCCAGCGGAATCGGCCTGGGCGTTCAACCCATATGCGGCCATGGCTTTCCTGAATAATTCGTCCGCGAGGGCTGTATACCACTTGCTCAAAAAAGGCGCTAAAGGTCTTATTCCCACCAAGAAGCGAGCTTAGCTCCGACACTGAAGTCCCCGCAAAAACAGCTGAAGAACCCAGCAAAATCCTCATACATACGAATGCGGATATCAGTCGAATAGGAGAGGTGATAGAAGACAAAAGGACACGCATACGGGGAACAGCTCCGAGAGAGTATTTAATGGTGTTGGTGAGTTATTCTGGCGGAGGTGGTGCCAAAACTTGTCGTGCCTGGCCATTATCGCCGCTACTGACAACACCAGCAGCTTCCATCGCTTCAACAAGATTTGCCGCACGGTTATAACCTACCCCCAGGCTACGCTGCACATACGAGATAGAGGCGCGACGGGAGCGGGTCACGACGGCAACCGCTTCATCATAAAGGGCGTCAGATTCAGCGCCTGCGCCTGCGCCGGAGCCTTCACCGCCATCAAAATCAAATTCGCCTGCGCCCTCAAACCCATCGGTAATTTCATCTACGTAATCCGGCGCACCCTGTTGGCGCCAGCTTTCGACCACCCGGTGCACCTCATCATCCTCAACCAGTGCACCGTGTACACGTATTGGAATCCCCATTCCGGGTGGAAGATAGAGCATGTCGCCGTGCCCCAATAATTGTTCCGCACCACCCTGCCCCAAAATCGTTCTGGAATCGACTTTGGAGGAAACCTGATAACCGATCCGGCTCGGTACGTTGGCCTTAATTACACCGGTAATCACATCAACCGATGGTCGTTGTGTAGCAATAATAAGGTGAATTCCAGCCGCCCGTGCTTTTTGGGCGATACGCATAATCAGTGTTTCGACACCTTTTTTTCCGACAATCAGCATCATGTCGGCAAATTCATCGATGATCAGTACAATTTTCGGTAATTGTTTTAGTACTTCCGGTTCAGGTTGTTCTTCATCACCCGATGCACCTGGTGTGGGCACGATTGGCTCCGCGGTAGGATCAGGAATAGGCTCACCCTTATCCGCAGCGGTCTTTACCTTTTTGTTGAATCCGGCCAGATCCCGAACGCCCAAAAGCATCATCAGTTTGTAGCGACGCTCCATCTCGGCCACCGCCCAGCGTAATCCGTTAGCAGCCTTCTCCATATCGGTAATAACCGGTGCCAATAGGTGTGGAATTCCCTCATACACCGATAGCTCCAGCATCTTTGGATCCACCATAATCATGCGGACCTCTTCGGGTGTAGACTTGAACAGTATGCTCAAAATCATACAGTTCAGCCCCACTGATTTACCAGAACCAGTGGTTCCCGCAACCAGTAGGTGAGGCATTTTTGCCAAATCAGCAATTACCGGGATACCGGAAATATCATGACCGAGGGCCAGGCTGACTGGGGATTTCGACTGGTCGAACTCCTGAGAAGCCAGTACCTCGCCAAGGTGTACAACCTTGCGATTCTCATTCGGCACCTCAATGCCCACGAAAGATTTACCGGGTATCACCTCAACCACACGGACACTGGTAACCGCTAATGAACGAGCCAGATCCTTCGACAGCCCGCTAATTTTACTGACCTTTATACCGGCAGCAGGCTGAATCTCAAAGCGGGTTACCACCGGGCCAGGCAGTACCGATTCCACTACAATTTCGACACCAAAATCCGCCAGTTTTATCTCCAGCATTTTTGACATCTTTTCCAGGCTTTCCTTGGAGAACCCTTCCAGCTGAGTTTCATCGCGGCTTGATAACAGATCGACCCGGGGCAGACTATCACTCCGGTCTGCACTAAAAAGCGTGCCCTGCCGTTCCTTTTTAACCCGAACACTGGGTTCCGGTTTGGTAATAACCACCGGCTCGATACGCGGAGCAATTTTTGGCTTTATGATCTCTTTTATTTTTTGCTTTTCCAGCACCGCCTCTCGGGACTTTCGGTTGCTGTCCGCTTCACGCCGCGCAGCCAGCTCCGTTCGTTTGTGCTTTAAATAGACCCTTGTCCGATTCACGCCATTAATCGCCGCAAGCCCGATCCGATCCATTAACTTGAACCAGGAAAGCCCGGTAACCAGTGTTATACCCAACAACAGCAGCGCCACTACTATCAAGGTAGCACCCACTATGTTGAATGCAGGCAAAAGAAGATCAGTTGTGAGTTCCCCAATAATGCCACCGCTGCCGGAGGAAAAACCTCCGACATCACGTGCGACGTAGAGCGTACAGACCGACGATGCCATTATCAGCAGCAGCAACAGGCCGCTGAAACGCACCGCTGGCAGCTGCCATTCATTACGCAATTTCTTACGTTCCGAGAACATGGCTACAAGCAGGTATGCCAATACCAGAGGAGATATGTAGGCCACCCAGCCAAAGAATGAAAGCAGCAGATCGGCACTCCAGGCACCGGCTTTTCCAGCGAGGTTGTGTACTGCTTCGCCGGAACCTGTATTTGACCAGCCGGGATCTGAAGCTGAAAAAGTCACCAACGACAGCAATACAAACAGACAAACCGTACCCAGCAGAATCAATGCCGCTTCAACAACGCGCTGAGCAACAATGCTCTCGGGCTGATCCGCTGTTTTTGCTTCTGCTGCCGCGGATTTTTTTGTGGTTTTTTTAGCTTTACTGCTAGTGACCTTGCTCAATCGACTCTCTGTTTAATCTGGTTTCGGGGTTTTAATATTGATTTAGTTTTTCAGCAGTATATCGGTAGGCCTTAGCGAACAACAGAGTCAATCACCAGCCCAATCCCGGTCTGGCTGCTGCCCTTGCGAGTTAATGTAACGCTACCCTGCAGATCGCCTTTCGACGCCATCGGTTTACCGTTGAGTGAAACCCGCGCCACTATCTCGACCCGGGCAAACATGGAGAGCTTCAATTCGGGGTTCATTGCCATGGAGTCATCCAGGGCTACGCGCAGTGGTAGCTCGCTTAACTTATATCGATTGGCTGCCAACGGTGCCCTTGGCCCATTCACCGCTTTGGCGAACAGATATACTCGCAAATCTGGATCAAGCCCGTTAAGCAGTTCCGGTTTGATCGATAGATCTACTAACAAACTACCGAAATTTTCCGCTGTTCCATCAGACGCTCCACCAGATTTTGATGGTGAAATCTGTGGCGGCAACCCCATGTGCTGTCGGGCTTGATCGACACCCCGTAACAAAGTCTCGCGGTTCTGCGGGTTATCCGTATTCTCTGCAGCACGCTGCCAGCTCTCGGCGGCGAGTGGATAGTTTTCTCTGGCGAATGCATCCACGCCCGTTAAACTCAATGAGGTCACTTCATCCGGGTCAGCCTGTAGCGCCAGCCCAATGGTATTCAGTATTTCCGGTGTTATCTTTTGCCCGGCGATAAAGAACGAAGCCTGGGCATAAAGCCCCATCGCCATCGCGCGATTCTTGTCGGTATCTGCTTTATCGATCAGATTTTTATATATTTCGGCTGCTTGAGTATATTGCTGAAGCGACATACGGGTTTTCGCCAACAGCATCCGGCCCCTGATATCATCGGGCTGGTCCCGTAATTTGTTTTCAAGATCATCCGCCATGCGGATAAAATCCGTTTTACTCCGACCACCCTGTTTAGTAAGGGTTTGCTGAACCAGCTCCAGTTGGGCAACTCGATCTTCCGCACCCCATTGCTCGTACAGGTACAGCGACGAAACGGGAATCAACACTGCCAGTAACAGAACGACGCTATAGATCTTGCCCGGCGATGGAACAGTCGCTACGGCATTAGGCTGATCATCTTCCGGGATATCGATCAGCAGGTTTCGTTGCATCTCTACAACCAACAGATCGTAGTCCCGCTGGCCAATGGTTTTATCGCTAAGCTGTCGATCCAGTTCCTGTTTGTTTTGCTGAAATATGGTCAGGTTCTGTTGTTCGCGCAGACTTTTGGTATTGACCGATTGAGAGTTCTCATCGGGCATCAAACTCTGGCGGCACTGCCAGAAGATTACCGGAATCACCACCATCAAAACCGAAAGCAGTAACAGCCCGCTGATTACCCACCAGAATGTGGTCATGTTTTATCTTTGCCGGTTGTGTCGTTTGATTGCATTAACTTGCTCAAGCGCTGCTGCTCTGAATCCGTCAGCGCGGATGGATAGCCAGTTTCGCTTTGGTCTGTTTCCGTATCTGCTTCAATACCTGTTTCAGGCTTCCGACCTTTTATCGCTTTACGGGCAATCAGCCGACTGGCAATAAGCACACCGATAAGCAGCAGTACAAGTGGCCCAAACCACAGCACCCAGGTGCTCTTTTTTACAACCGGCCGGTACAGTACAAAATCGCCGTAACGATCAAGCATGTAGTGCTGAATTTCCTGATCGGTTTTACCCTCTTTTAACAGGCGAACCAGCTGGTTACGCAGATCCTTGGCGATCGGCGCATCGGAGCCGCTCAGGTTGGTATTTTGGCATTTTGGACAACGCAGCTCATCCGACAACTGTACAAATCGTGCTTCGGTTTCCGCATCTTTAAACTGGTGTATTTCGATCTCTGCAACCGCATTGAAGCCCGCCAGCAGCAGTACAGAAAAAATCAGTGCTGAACGTATATGCCGCTTCATTTTCTCGTCACTCCATCCCCATTTTGGACTACTGCGATCGAACGTAACTCTTCCACTATCGGCTGTAACTTATCTCGCCAGACATCCATATCCACCACACCAACGTGTTTGTAACGAATCATACCTTCATGGTCGATCAGGTAAGTCTCGGGGGCACCATAAACACCCAGGTCAATTCCAAGGTTGCCCTCTTCATCGAATATCGAGACTCGATAGGGGTCACCCAGTTTCTGCAGCCATTGCAGTGCCTTAGCACGCTCATCCTTGTAGTTGATTCCATAAATTGGCATATCAAACTGCTCAGCAATTTGATTTAGAAACCGGTGTTCAACACGGCATGAGGGACACCAGGTTGCCCAGACGTTGACTAACGCCACTTCACCAATCACCGCAGAGCGATCCAGCAACTGTGTATCATCCTTCAGGCTCGGTAGTGAAAAAACCGGAAACGGCTTACCGACCAGGGCTGATGGCAACTTCGAGGGTTCCATCCTTAATCCCTGATACAGAAACCCACAAACCAGAACAAACCCGATCAGCGGTAGAAATAGCTTCCATCGTTTAGGCTGTTTTTCTGTCATCAAACACCCCTTCCCTTCATTCGGTAGCGCCGGTCCAGGGTTGCGACAAAACCACCAAAGGCCATCAACAAACCACCAAGCCACAACCAACGCACAAAGGGTTTAACCTGTATTCGAACCGACCAGGCGCCATTGGTTAAAGGTTCACCCAACGCCAGATAAAGGTCACGGAAGAAACCGGGATCGATATCCGCCTCTGTCATCTGATTCCGCCTGACCGGATACTGGCGCTTCTCCGGGTTCATCAGCCACTGCTTACCGGACTCATCCGTCACCAGAATAACCGCAGTGAGTGCCGTATAATTCGGCCCCGGGGTTTTCTTCAGCCCTTTAAACTCAAACTGATAATCCCCTAATTGAACCTGATCACCCGGCGCCATACGAAGGTCTTTATCAACGCTGTAGGTCGAAACCATCGCTACACCAATCACACAGACCGCGATACCGGCATGGGCCAATATCATTCCGTAATATCCAGGGGTTAATAGCCTGATTTTCTGCGGTACGGCGCTAAGGTCTGAAAAAAGACCGATCTTGTCCGCCAAATCCTTCACGATCGAAACAAACAACCAGGCAGCAAACACAATCGCCAGACCAATCCGCAGATCAAAACCACCAGCCACCTCCTGATCGCCGCTATACCAGAACGCCACGGCGATAGCCGCCCCACAAACCAGCGGTATGATATTTTTCTTAATCAGATCTTTGGTAGGCGAACGCTTCCATAAAATCTGCGGGACAATAGCCATGACCGGCATAATTAGCAAAATCAGTGGCGCAAAAATCAGATTGAAGTACGGCGGTCCGACCGAAATTTTTCCGCCTGTCGTTGCCTCGTAAATCAAAGGATAAAAGGTACCCAGCAAAACCGTTGCCGTAGCCACCATCAGAATGATGTTGTTAAACAGCAGAACCGTTTCCCGTGAGAAAAACTCAAACACCGCGTGGCTTTTAACCGTAGGCGCGCGCACTGCATAGATAGTCAGCGAGCTACCAATCACCACACCCAGGAATACCAGAATATACAGACCACGTTCCGGATCTACCGCAAAAGCGTGAACCGAGGTCAGGATTCCGGAGCGAACCAGGAAGGTACCCAGCAGACTTAACGAAAAGGCCGATATCGCCAGCAGCACAGTCCAACTTTTAAATGCGCCGCGTTTTTCCGTAACCGCAAGTGAATGCAGCAGCGCCGTTCCAACCAGCCAGGGCAGAAAGGAGGCATTTTCTACCGGATCCCAGAACCACCAGCCGCCCCAACCCAGTTCATAATATGCCCACCAGCTGCCAAGAGTAATCCCGAGTGTCAGGAATACCCACGCGATATTGGTCCAGGGGCGCGACCAACGAGCCCAGGATGCATCAAGCCGACCACTCAGCAATGCCGCAATGGCAAAACTGAAAGCAACCGAGAAACCAACGTAACCCGCATAAAGCATGGGTGGATGGACAATAAGGCCGAAATCCTGCAACAGCGGATTTAGATCATTACCGTCCGCCGGGAAATTAGGCAGCAAACGTAAAAAAGGATTCGATGAGTGCAGCAAAAACAGCGTAAAACCAACGCTGATCAGCCCCATAATCGAGAGCACCATTGCACGGATATCGTCGGGCAAATTGCGGCTGAAACAGCTGACCGCAAATGCCCAGCCAGCCAGAATTAACGCCCAGAGCAGCAGTGACCCTTCATGAGCGCCCCAGACTGCGGTGACCTTGTAGATCATCGGTAACGCGCGATTGGAGTTACTGGCAACATAGCTGACGGAGAAATCATCTACCGCAAAGCACCAGGTCAAAAATCCGAAGCTGATAGCGATAAACAGAAACTGTGCGGCAACCAATGGCTTAGCCAGCCAGATCAACAGGCCGTTGTTGCGGTATACGCCGTACATTGGCAGTACGCCAAGCGCGACGCTGAAACAAAAAGAGAGGATCAGGGCATAGTGCCCAATTTCAGGGATCATGGTTTGGCAGTGGTTCCCGTGGCATCTACTCCCCGTTTTTCCAACATATCGGAAACCTCCGGAGGCATATAATTTTCGTCATGTTTCGCGAGTACTTCCGATGCCCGGAATTGGCCATTTTGATCAAGCTTACCGGTGGCCACTATGCCCTGCCCCTCACGAAACAGATCCGGCAATACACGATCATAATGAATGGTTAGATTGTTCTCGTAATCTGTTACTACAAACAGAACCTTTAGAGAATCCGGTTCTCGCTGCACGCTACCAGTTGCCACCATTCCGCCGACACGAATACGTTTATTAACCGGCGCTTCACCCTCAGCAACCTGGGTTGGTGAGTAAAACAGATTAATATTTTCGTTGAGCGCAAACAGTACTAGCCCCGCTGCTGCGGCAAAAGCCACTACACCCACACAGACAATAATCAGTCGTTTTTTATGAATTGCATTCATCAGTTTGAGGCTCTCTTTTGCTGTTCTCTTCTAAGTCGTGCTTGCTGTTTCGCCACGACTTTTCGTTTATTCAATAATGGCGCTATTACATTGACTGACAGCAGGACAATAGCCAGCCCGTATGCACTCCATACATAAACACCGTGCTTGCCCATTGCCAGGAAAGCTTCGAAGCTATCAAAATACATAACTTCTATTCGCCTCCATTTTTAACAGAGGATTTGATAGAACGGTCAGCCGAAGGATCGATCAATTTTCGAACCCAGTTGGTTTTATATTCCCGTTCCAGTATTTCATTACGCACCCGCATTATCAGTACTACTGTAAACACCAGATAAAACGCTACGACCATTATCAACAACGGTAACCACATCTCCATCGGCATCGATGGCTTTTCGGTCAGTTTAAAGGTGGCGGGTTGATGCAGTGTGTTCCACCACTCAACCGAATATTTGATGATAGGGATATTGACCAAACCCACCAGCGACAGCAACGCGCAGGCTCGTGCGGCACCACTGGTATTGTTGATAGCCGACTGGAGCGCGATTACGCCAAAGTAGAGGAATAACAGAATCAGCATCGAGGTGCCCCTGGCATCCCACACCCACCAGGTTCCCCAGGTTGGATAGCCCCAGATACCACCGGTTACCAGCGCCAGAAAGGTGATTGATGCGCCAAAAGGCGCGATGCACTTGAGTACCATCTCCGCCAGCTTGATCCGCCAGATCAGTACAATGCCGCCGGCGACTGCCATCATCATGTAACAGGACTGGGCAAGAATGGCGGAAGGCACATGAATATACATAATTCGGAAGCTGTTGCCCTGCTGATAATCGGCCGGAGCGTAGGCCAGCGCCATGACCAGCCCTGTACCTAAAAACAGCACCGCCGCACAGGCAATCCAGGGTAGCCATTGGCCACTGAGCTGGTAAAACCATTTCGGGGAGGAGAGCTTATGATACCAGGTCCACATGGGTGTCTAAATTCAGGGTCTCTTTAAGGGCTGAAATAAATAGGGGCTGTAATAAATTAGTTGTTAATACTGATTTTCAGAGCAAATGCGGTGGCAAAAGGAGTCGTCACCAGTGCCAGCACTAGCATCGCTGCCAGCATCGCCAATTGCCCGTCGTATTGCATAATCATATTGGCCGCTTCGATAGCGCTGGCACTAAATACCAGTATCGGAATAAACAGTGGCAGCACGATCAGTGAAAGCAACACACCGCCCCGATGAAGGCCAACCGTTAAGGCCGCGCCAATCCCGCCAATCATACTGATAACCGGAGTGCCAAGTAGCAGCGTTAAGATCAGTGCGCGATAGCCCTCATCCGGCAGCTGCATCATCATCGCCAGCAACGGCGCGAGCAGTATAATCGGAAAAACCGTTGTAAACCAATGCGTAATCACCTTTACCAACACCAGCATCACAATAGGTGACGGGCTTATCAAAAGCTGCTCAAGTGAGCCATCGTCAAAGTCGTTTTTGAACAGTGAATCCAGCGATAGCATCATCGCCAACAGAGCCGCTATCCAGATTACCGGACCGGCGATTTGTGCCAGAAACTGTGGCTCCGGGCTTATCCCCAATGGAAACAGCGTCACCACCATCAGAAAGAATACCAATGGATTAAGAACTTCCGCCGGATAACGCACCGCAATGAGCAATTCGCGGCTGATCATCGATTTTATGCTGTACCAGTACAAGCTCAGATATTCCTGTTCGTTAATCGAGTGTTATGCATTGCGATGGAACGGTCAGATTCAACGATTGATGGGTTGTAATAAACACCAGCCCGCCCTGCTCAGCATGTTGATTGATCGTTGATTCAAGGGTCGCAACCCCTTTTTTATCAATGGCGGTAAATGGTTCATCAAGAATCCATATTTTCTCGTTACTGATAAAAATTCTCGCCAGCCCGACCCTGCGCTTCTGACCCGCTGACAGATGCCCACAGGGCACATCCTCAAAACCCATCAAGCCAGATAACGCCAATGCTTCGTCTATTTTATCAAGACCAGGGCGAAGACCTTTTAGGCTCAACAGCCATTTGAGGTTTTCCCGAGCGCTGAGGCTGGATTTAATCCCCGCCTGATGGCCCTGATAGAGTAGGTTTTGTCGATAATCAATGTGGGCGCTGCTGATGCGCTGATCTCGCCAGTATATCTGACCCTCTGTTGGTTCGATCAAACCACACAGGATTTTTAACAGCGTAGTTTTGCCTGAACCATTCGGCCCCTCAACGTAAACCACCTCACCCTGCTGGGCAGAAAAATTCAGCTGCTCGAACAACAACAGATCGTCGTATTCGAACAGTAAATTTTCTGCGCGCAGTAGCACTTCGGGCAAGATCAAAACTCCATCGAGGCCTACACAGTAATCGCCCGATTGGACAAATCCGGTCAAAAAACCGGTTTACAGTTGAGCCGCTATAATTAAAGATCAGCATTATATAGCTACAGACCTGAAGACGGGAGATTTTTGCTCTGTTGAGGGATTCTATCTGTAGTGTAAAAACTGCCAGCTACAAATAACGATTAAGGACTGTATGCCCGGCCCGATCCCACCAAGTACCCTGCTAACCAATAGCCCGGTAATTCAAGCTACCAGCGGTGCATTGCCGAGCCTGAAAACCGGTTCAATCGTAACCGCACAGGTGGTTCGTACCGATGTACAAAACCCACAGACCAGTAAAGAAGGGATGCAGCGATTGCAGCTTCGACTAGAGGGCCAGCTGATCGCGGTCAGCAGCAACAAACCGATGCAACCCGGCACGACGGTGAAACTTCAGGTGACCGGCCCCAACCAGTGGTTGCTACTACCCTCCACTACTAGCGCCAAACCGCAGCCAGCTGCGCTTAATACCTGGACCCAGGCAACGCGACAATCCATGCCCGCCCAGGCGGAACTTGGTTTGGTGATAAAAACACTACTGGCGCAATCTTCCAGCCTCAACAGTCTTGGCAAAAACAGTGCGTTAAGCTCGATGGCGAAAATATTGTTAGCCAACAATAGCCAGTTGATCTCATCGATGTTATCGAAACAGGATCTATCAAACCCGTCCAACATATCCAAAGCGATAAAAAATAGCGGGCTGATGTTTGAATCGAAAATACTACCGAAAAGTACGCCAACTACGTTGGCCACAGGCCAGCAAAGCAGAGCAGGTTCACCTATAAATACAGGTACTGCTATCGCAGGTGACCTGAAGTCCATACTATTAAAAACGGTTCATCAGCTCACTGTTTTAAAACCTGCCCTCAACCAATCATCAACACAGGTAACATCACCACAGCCGTCGCGCCAATCACAATCCACACAGCGACCAACAGACCCTTTGGTTCAACCGGGGCGTAGTCAGCAAACCAGCGGTGGTGCAGAGCAAAGCTCAGCAACAAGACCAACAACCCCTTTTCCAGCAAATCTGATAAACCCCAGCTTGATTCGCCAGACATTAGGAGCAGCCACTAGCCCTTTGCCAAATCGCACAGCAATACCCGGTGCAACACAATCCGGAATGGCTACAACGTTGGCAGTGCCAACTTCGCATCAAACCCCCGCTCCATTTGTTACCAAAGTAGGTTCGGAAGCCCCACAACAGGCAATACCCCGCGGTGCTGAGCTGGTTGAAATGGTGTTAAAGCAGCTAAACGGTGGCCTATCAAAAATTTTGTTCCAGCAACTTCAAAGTGTTGGTAGTCAAAATCAATGGAGCAATCCAGCCAATATCCAGAATAGCTGGCTGCTGGATCTGCCAATATTCAACAATCCGAATATCGATTCATTCAATATCAGGATCGATCAGGAAGATGCACAGAACGGCCAGGAAAATGCCCAAATCGAAAACGGCTGGGTCATCACTCTGCGCTTTGATCTGGATAAACTTGGCCCAATCACTGTAAGAGCTCGATTAGTCGGTCTACAGGTAAGCATGGATATCTGGTCACAACGTCCGGCGATACTTTCGATGATCCAGAAAGAGTTCGTCAGCTTTGAACAAGCTCTTATTGCAAAAGGGCTGGACGTAAAATCATTAGCCTGTTACTCCGGAGAGCTAAAAGAGCCACGCCCGGTGGTTGAACAATCCTTGCTGCACGTGGAAACCTGATTAGACTGAAACCTGAATGAAAAAGAATAAAGAAAATAATAACAGCAAAGTGAATCAGGCCAGTGCGCTCAAGTACGATGGAGCCGGTGCGCCCATCGTCACCGCAGCGGGTATTGATGCAACCGCCGAGCAGATTCTGGAGATCGCCAAACACCACGAAATTCCGATCTACCAAAACCCTGAACTGGCAAACTTGCTGGCGCAAATTGAGGTCGGTGATGAGATCCCCGAAATGCTCTACCTGATCATTGCAGAGATACTGGCGCTGGCCTACCGCCTGCAGGATAAGGTCCCCGAAGGCTGGCAGCCGCCGGAAACAGATCCGGAAGCCGATACAGAAAAACCAATTCTTATCGAATAGTAATACCCTCTAATTGCCGTGCAGCTACCGTATGGCCGCCGAACCAAAGCGATTGGTTGAATCTGAAAGGTAAATCAGAAATACTAAATCCCTGTTGAGAGTTAGGCATCTCGCACCTCTTCAAGCCCAAGGGATATTGATCATGGCTTCACCAATTCAATTCAAAAAAGATATAAAACGCACCGAATTTCTTGATCCGCGCAACGAATACAAGCTATCGGAAGTAGAAACCGAGATTCGTTATGATCCGCTCACAGGCTCCAGCAGCCGCATCTGTCACTTTTCCAGAGACAAAATGCCAGCGCCGGATCTGACCGAAATGGTCGAAGCCTCAACCGGCTTTTGCCCGTTCTGCCCAGAGCATATTGATACCGTCACCCCAAAATATCCGGACAGTTTTCTGGAAGGTGGTCGCTTGACCCACGGCGATGCCAAGCTATTCCCCAATCTGTTCCCCTACGACGACGTATCCGCCCTCGCTATTATCAGCAGCCAGCATTTTCTACCGATGGATAACATGCCCGTTCAGGCGCTGGTAGATGGGATCAGCATTGCCCAGGAATTCTTCCAGAAAAAAGACAACAGCCAAACAGAAGGCCAGGATTTTTACAGCATGGTCACCTGGAATTACATGCCACCCGCCGGCAGCTCCCTTATCCATCCCCACCTTCAAGTACTGCACACCAGCAACCCCGGCAACGCAATTCGAAGAGAGATAGAAGCAGAAAATAAATACCATGCCGAACACAAACGGAACTACATGGAAGACCTGATCGCGTCAGAAAAAACAACAGGCGAGCGCTGGGTTGGCAGCCACGGAGCAACCGAATGGTTTGTGCCCTTTTCTCCAACCGGAATCATCGGTGATGTAATCGCCGCCTTCCCCGGTAAAGCCACACTGGCAGACCTGAGCGCTGATGATATTCGGGAATTCTCGGAAGCGATGAACAACATACTCAACACCTTCACCGAGTATGGTTTATGGAGCTACAACTTCGGGTTCTTCCCTGCAGCCGATGCCAGTAATTCAGAAAAGCACACACTGTACGCACGTATCGTCCCACGTATCTTTGTAAACCCAATGACCAATGCCGGTGATGCATCCTATATGCAGTTCTTAATAGAAGAACGTGTTGCGATGGTTTATCCGGAAGTTACTGCGGAACGGTTGCGTGGGGGATGGAAGTTTTGAAATCCAGTCAAAACAAAACTTCAATTAAATCAGCACATATGGACACAGGTCTTTCGATGCCATATCCGAATCTATGGACAAGGGTGAAGACAACTGGATCACCTTGATCGGGAAAATCCAATAGCGTAATAATATGAAGACTGTCGAGTTTCATACGCTAGTTTGACCTACTCGCCAACAAATTCTTCAAGTACGCCCAAACCAGCGTTTCATCGGAGTCCACATGCCATTATGGTTTAAAGCGCCTCTTGTTCTTTCGGTATTCGCAATAGTTTTTTTGGCTATCGTGTTCGTTGGTGAGTATCAGCGACAGCTTGAGAGAGATGGATTAATTGAATTATTATCAAGAAAATCACCGCTTGAGAAAGTGCTAAAGGTAGATTACGAATCTCTTAAAAATTTGCCAACACCGGTTCAGAATTATTTCCGAAATGTGCTTACTAACGGTCAACCTTTTATCAAGGCATCCTGGCTAGAACAAACTGGCGAGCTAAAAATATCACCAAACTCGGCCGGTTGGTCGACGTTCACAGCATCACAGATCATGTTTCAAGATACAGTATCCTTTTTATGGGATGCAAAAATAGATATTGCTCCACTCTTATATGTAAGGGTTAGAGATTCACTTATAGATGGTATTGGTGCAGGCAATATTTATCTGATGTCAGCATTATCAATAGGTAGTGATGAAGACAAACCGGAATTAAATTCAGCTGCTCTGTATCGTTATTTAGCTGAAGCCGTATGGCACCCAACGGCGCTGCTTCCACAGTCAGGAGTAGTCTGGAAATCTGTAGATGAAAACAAAGCTATAGCAAATTTAACAAAATTTAATATTTCAATATCTCTTGAATTCACACTCAACAATCATGATGAAATAATCGGAATATACACGAAGGATCGCTATGGGAAATTTGGAGATAAATATATCAAATACCCCTGGGAAGGCAGGTTTAGTGACTATAAAGAATTTGACGGCATAAAAATCCCAACCAGGGGGAAAGTTGGCTGGCATCTTCCAGATGGATGGTGGTTGTTCTGGAAAGGACAAATCACTGAAGCTAAGTTTGAATTTAACCATTCACAAAATGAAGAAAAATTTGACGCAAGCTAGCGGAGAAGCTACAGACCGTCCACGAACAACCACATAAAAACAAAGCTATATTGAGGTGTTTTTGCAGTGTTAGTAGTGTTAGTGTGCCGATAGACAAACAACAACATAGGGAATGTCATGAAAAACGTAACTCTAGCCTCTCTGTTAGGGGCAATATTGATATCAGGGTGTTCAGCGCCGGATCCAGAAACAGGAAACAGCACCACCTCGGAGCCAAAAGCAGCTACCAAATATACAATTGAGGCCAATCAAGCTGTATTAGCGTCTTTGCCCTTTTCTGATAAACAGGATTTTGAAAATGCCCAGCGCGGTTTTATCGCGAAGCCTGATGTAGTCACGATTACATCAGCTGATGGCAAGCCTGTCTGGGATCTGGAGGAGTACAAAAAGTTTATCGCTTTGGATAAAGAAGCACCGGATACCGTAAACCCAAGCCTTTGGAGAAATGCCCAGTTAAATATGATTCATGGCTTATTTAAAGTCACTGATAATATTTACCAGGTTCGAGGCTATGATCTCTCCAATATTACTTTTGTTAAGGGCGATAAAGGCTGGATTGTTTTTGACCCGCTCATTTCCCCCGAAACCGCCAAAGCAGCCCTGGACCTGATCAACAAAGAACTGGGTGAAAGGCCTGTTGTTGCCGTAATTTATAGCCACAGCCACCTGGATCACTATGGAGGTGCCAGGGGTATTATTTCTGAAGAAGATATTAAATCAGGAAAAGTCATGGTAATTGCTCCTGAGCATTTTACTGAACATGCTGTTTCAGAAAATGTGATCGCGGGTAATGCGATGGGGCGACGAGCTATATTTATGTATGGCGCAATGCTGCCGCGCAATGCCAAAGGCGGTGTCAACGGTGGGTTAGGACAAACCACATCAACAGGCCTGGGTGGATTGCTAATACCAACACTCGATATTACAACAACAGGCCAGGAGGTCACTGTTGATGGCGTGAAAATGGTATTCCAAATGACGCCTGGAACCGAAGCTCCTGCAGAAATGAATACCTGGTTCCCTGAATGGAATGCGCTATGGATGGCCGAAAACACCACCAATACCATGCACAATATTTTAACATTACGTGGTGCAGTGGTCCGGGACGCACAGAAATGGTCAAGCTTCCTGAATGAAACCATTGAAACATGGGGTGTAGATGCGGTCGTAAAATTCCAGAGTCATCACTGGCCAATTTGGGGTAACGAGGAAATTGTCTCTTACTTTAAGAAGCAACGTGATATCTATAAATTCACCCATGATGAAACCGTTCGCTTAATGAATCAGGGCTACACCGGTGAAGAGATCTCGGAAATGATCACTTTGCCAGCCGAACTGGAAAACAACTGGGCAACTCGTGGTTACTACGGTACGTTAAGACACAATAGCCGCGCAGTGTATCAACGCTATATGGGCTGGTATGACGGTAATCCATCTAACCTGGATAACCTCCCACCAGAAATGGTTGCAAAAAAATACATCGATTTTATGGGCGGTGAGCAGGCAGTTTTAGATAAAGCTAAAAAATCTTTTGCTGACGGTGAGTACCGCTGGGTTGCGGAGGTGATGAAACATGCCGTTTTTGCTGAGCCTGAAAACAAACAAGCCAAAAACTTACTTGCTGATGCGCTAGAACAACTTGGGTATCAAGCTGAATCTGGCCCATGGCGTTCAGTTTATTTGCAAGGTGCTTATGAATTGAGAAATGGTATTCCAACTACCGGTGGGCTGGTGACTGCAACGCCGGATACCATAAGAGCCATGACACCGGATATGTTGTTTGATTTCTTTGCTGTGCGATTAAACAGTGAAAAAGCTGCCGGAAAGAAATTTAGCATCAATATTGATTTTACCGACCTGGACAGCCATCACACATTAACGGTTGAAAATGCGGTATTAAATCATACGCAAAAACAGGTTAAAGAGGCTGATGTCAGCCTGGCTCTCAGCATGAAAACAATGAACGCCATCCAATTAGGCGAAACTACCTTTGAACAAGGGGTAGAAAATGGCGACATCGTAGTCAAAGGTGATGAAGATATTTTCGATAACTTCTTACCTATGCTGGATGATTTTAACTTCTGGTTCAATATCGTTACGCCATAAATACAGCTAGTCGAATACCGCGTAAATGAATTGGGGTGAACTAGTTCACCCCAATTCAACACCTTTTATCGGATGCCCGGCTCCGGGATTTTCTTTTCAATCCGATCACCAGTCAGCCACTTCATTTAACCACTCCCCGTCGGTCTATTTACCGATGCGCCAGCTGTGCTATGGTTCATGGCTGGCTTTATAGATAAGCCTTCGTATAACCATTCATATAACAATAAGAAACAGGAGAAATCGAAATGAGCAACCAAACCAGTGCTACTGAAAAAAACCTTGACGCAATCGTTGTAGGAGCCGGGTTTTCCGGGTTGTATATGCTGAAACGTCTACGTGATGAGCTGGGCCTGGATGCCCGGGTTTACGAGACCGGCAGTGGTGTTGGTGGAGCCTGGTACTGGAACCGGTACCCTGGGGCGCGTTGCGATTCCGAGAGTTTTTACTACTGCTATTCATTCGATGAAGCACTGTGGCAGGAGTGGGAGTGGAGCAGTAAATACCCGGAGCAGGAGGAGATTCGTAGTTATCTGGATCATGTTGCTGATCGCTTTGATCTGAAAAAAGATATTCAATTCAATACCCGTGTGGTTTCGGCACACTTCGATGAGGTCAATAACCTTTGGCATGTTGAGATGGAGAATGGTGAAAAGGTTTCTGCGCCATTCTTTATCAGCGCGGCGGGGGTTTTATCCTCCGCAAATGTACCGGATTTCAAAGGCCTCGATAGCTTCAAGGGCGACTGGTACCACACCGGCAACTGGCCCCATGAAAAGGTTGATTTCACCGGCAAGCGTGTCGGTTTGATTGGCACTGGATCCAGCGGTATGCAATCTACGCCAGTGATCGCGGCGGAAGCGGATCATCTAACGGTTTTTCAACGCACCGCTAATTTCAGCACACCAGCACGTAACGCACCCTACACGCCAGAACGACGCAAGGAGATCAAAGCTACTTATATGGAAACCTGGGACAAGGCACACGCCTCCCATGGTGGCTTCCCCTATGAGCCAACACAGGCTACGACTACAGAGTATTCGGATGAGCAGATTCAGAAGGCACTGGATGGAGTATGGGCAGAAGGCGGTTTCAAATTCCTCTGGGGTTCTTTTTCAGATCTGATGGTCAGCAAAGATGCGAACAAATATGCCGCTGATTATATCCGTGACAAAATTCGTGGCACCGTAAATGACCCCAAAACAGCGGAACTGCTATGCCCTACAGATCACCCCTACGGAGCCAAAAGGCCACCGATTGATACCGACTATTTTGAGACCTTCAACCTCGAAAATGTGTCACTGGTTGATGTCAAAAAATCCCCGATTGTGGAAGTTACCCCAAATGGTATCCGTACTGAAGATGGCGAATACGAGCTGGACATCATCGTTTTTGCTACCGGTTTTGATGCCATGACCGGCACACTGCTGAATATCGATATTCAGGGTCGTGGCGGCGAAACGCTAGAACACAAATGGGAAGCAGGGCCAAAAACCTATCTTGGATTGCAGGTTGCGGGGTTCCCCAATATGTTCACCATCACTGGCCCCGGCAGCCCATCGGTTCTGAGCAACATGCCAGTATCGATTGAGCAGCACGTTGAATGGATCTCGGATTGCATTGAGTCTATGCGTGACAAGGGCCAAAAGGTTATTGAAGCAGATCCGGCTGCGGAGGAAGCATGGGTTGCCCATGTAAATGAAGTAGCGGAAATGACCCTGTTCTGGGAAGCCAACTCCTGGTATCTGGGTGCAAATATCCCAGGTAAGCCGCGGATATTTATGCCCTATGCAGCGGGCTTACCGGCCTATCGTCAAAAATGTAACGAGGTAGCTGAAAACAACTACGAGGGTTTCAGACTCAGCGCCTAAGACGGGGAGTTAGTTTTCAGTATCGACAACTATCAAGGGTGCTTTCGATTATAGAAAGCACCCTTTTTTTATTCACACTCTGTGTTTCTGCATACGTATGGTTCGGTGGATTTAAGTAATAAACCTGGGTTCTGCCCCCTTCTGATTCTCCCTACGGCTACGCCTAGGGATCGGGCGGGAGTGTACGCCAGCACCAACCGCTCCCTGAGCGTAGCCGAAGGGAACCTGTGAGAGCAGCTCAACTAATCAGAGCTTTAATATACTATGTCGAAATTCGACCCCCTCTACTTTCACCATACGCCGCCAACAAAATGTGAAATACTACATACTGTGCAACCATTAATTGAATAAATTTGCCTCCAGGGAGATTGAAGCAATGCCGGAAAAGAAACAAAATTCGCTGATTCTAGGATTATTCATATTTCTTGGGTTGAGCTCTCTTGGATACCTGCTGGGAAGCTCTGCAATAAAATTCAAGGAATATGAAAGAACTGTCACGGTAAAAGGTTTATCCGAAAAGGAGTTTGGCGCGGACATAGTAATCTGGCCAATTCAATTTACAACCGCTGGCAATAATCTTGAAGAGTTGTATGAAGTCGTTGATGGCAATACAACAAAGATTATCGATTTTCTGGTTGCCAGTGGAATCGATCAAAATGAAATATCATTCGCCACCCCATCAATCACAGATAAATCTGCTCAGCAATACGGAAGTCAGAATAAAGCTGAATTTCGATATACGGCAGCTCAAACGGTAACGGTTTATTCTAAAAATATTGAGCCGGTTAGAGATGTAATGGGCAAGCTATCAGTGCTTGGAAAGCAGGGAATTGTTTTTACCGGAAGAAATTACCAGTCTCAAACTGAATATCTATTTGTACGCCTGAATGAGATAAAACCGGAAATGATCGAGGAAGCCACACGCAAAGCCAGGCAGGTTGCGGAAAAATTCGCCTCGGACTCTAAAAGCACCCTCGGGAAAATACGGAAAGCTCGGCAGGGTCAGTTCAGCATAAAAGCCAGGGACAAAAACAATCCTCATATCAAAAAGGTGAGAGTGGTTTCTACCGTTGAGTACTATTTGTCTGATTGAGAACCTCAGGTTAATTCAGGGTTTGATAATACTCCCCCTCCCGTAAACAGACAGGGGGAGTAAAATCCAAACCGATTCAATCTATGCCTTGAGATCAGCGAACAACCAGGCCTTCTCTTTTTTACGCTGCTGTTCATAGCTGTGAATAACGGTTTCATCCTGAAGGGTGATACCGATATCATCCAGACCATTCAACAGGCAGTGTTTACGAAAGTCATCGACCTCAAAGGAAAACTGTTCGCCCGATGGGGTTGTCACTAGCTGTGTTTCAAGATTGATATCAAGGCTGTAACCTTCAGATGCTTTCTGCTCCTGGAACAAACGATCTACAATTTCTTCGCTCAAAATCACAGGCAAAATGCCATTTTTAAAGCAGTTGTTGTAGAAGATATCCGCGTAACTTGGTGCTATCAGCGCCTGGAACCCGAAGTCTTCCAGTGCCCAGGGTGCGTGTTCACGGCTAGAGCCACAACCAAAGTTTTGTCGCGCGAGCATTATGGAAACACCTTTGAATTCCGGTTTGTTCAATACAAAATCGGGATTTAGAGGCCGGCTGCTGTTGTCCATTCCTGGTTCGCCTTCATCCAGATAACGCCATGCGTCAAACAGGTTGGGGCCGAAGCCACTGCGTTTAATCGATTTCAAAAACTGTTTTGGAATAATTTGATCGGTATCGACGTTGGACTGATCCATCGGCGCAACCAGACCATTTAACTGTATGAATTTTTTCATCTTTAATAATCTCCCTTAGTACCAGGTCCGTACATCAACAAAATGCCCTTCAATCGCTGCGGCTGCAGCCATTTCCGGACCTACCAGATGTGTACGTCCACCATGCCCTTGCCGTCCTTCGAAGTTACGGTTTGATGTGGATGCACTGTGCTCGCCATCGCCGAGTTTGTCTGCATTCATGGCCAGGCACATGGAGCAACCGGGGTTACGCCATTCAAAACCAGCATCGACAAAAATCTGATCCAGCCCCTCTTTTTCCGCCTGCTGTTTTACCAGACCAGAACCCGGTACTACCAATGCCTGCTTGACGCTATTGCTAACCTGTTTACCTTTGATCAGCGTTGCCGCAGCACGTAAATCTTCTATACGAGAGTTGGTGCATGAACCAATGAAGACACGATCTACCTTAATATCGGTAATTTTCATGCCGGGTTTGAAGTCCATATATTCCATCGCGCGTTTGTAGCCTTCGGTCACTACTGGGTCAGTCTGCATCGCTGGATCAGGTAGTTCTGCGTCGATAGGCAGTACCATCTCTGGAGATACCCCCCAACTCACCTGTGGTGCAATCGACTCTGCCGGAATCTCTACGATTTCGTCAAAATGTGCGCCTTCATCGGTGACCAGCTGTCGCCAATTTTGCTCTGCCTGTTCCCACAGTTCACCAGTTGGCGCAAAGGGTCGGCCTTTTACATAATCGATGGTGGTGTCATCAACAGCTACCAAACCGGTTCGTGCGCCCGCTTCAATAGCCATGTTGCAGATGGTCATGCGGCCTTCCATCGAAAGACCGCGTATCGCGCTGCCTGCAAATTCCATTGCAAAGCCGGTTCCGCCTGCGGTGCCGATCTTGCCAATAATGGCGAGCACCACATCTTTAGCGCCTACGCCAATTTGCAGCTCGCCATCGATACGGATCAACATGTTTTTCATTTTGCGCTGAATCAGGCATTGGGTCGCCAATACGTGTTCCACTTCAGAGGTACCGATACCCTGAGCCAGCGCTGCAAACGCGCCGTGGGTAGAGGTATGAGAGTCACCACAGACAATCGTCATGCCGGGCAGTGTTGCGCCCTGCTCTGGGCTTATAACGTGCACAATGCCCTGACGCTGATCATTCATCTTGAATTCGAGAATACCGAATTCATCGCAGTTTTCGTCCAGAGTCTGAACCTGTAATCGCGACACCGGATCTACGATTGCATCTACGCCAGCACTGCGCTCAGTAGTCGGTACGTTGTGATCCGGGGTGGCTATGTTCGCGCTGATCCGCCACGGCTTTCTACCCGCCATACGCAGGCCTTCGAATGCCTGGGGTGATGTCACTTCGTGAATAATGTGACGGTCGATATAGATCAGTGCAGAGCCATCATCGCGCTCGCTCACTAAATGGTCTTGCCATAATTTGTCATACAGTGTGTCAGCCATGATGTTCTCCGTAGCCAGAATTTTTCATGGCGCTAGGTTAAGCCAGCGGATAGAATAAAACAAATTCATAATTTTCATATTTATCATTCCTATTAGGAATACATTAAGTCAGGCGGAGATACCCTATGGATACCCACCTGTTGAAGGCATTTATGAGCGTTTACAGCCATAGCTCCTTCAGCCATGCGGCACTGGAACTGCATCTTACCCAGCCCGCCATTAGTAAACGGATCGCGACCCTTGAATCCCAGCTTGGCGCGCCGTTATTTGACCGTATTGGTCGAAACCTGCTACTCACCGAAGCGGGCCAGATCCTGTTGCCCAAAGCGCAGATGATTCTTGATCAGCTTGACGAAACCCGTAGGCAGATCAGCAACCTTTCCGATGAGGTCTCTGGCACCTTAACGCTAGGTACAAGCCATCATATTGGCCTGCACCGCCTACCGGAGATACTGAAACAGTTTGTATCTACCTACCCTTCGGTTCATCTGGATATTCAGTTCCTGGACTCTGAACAGGCGTTCCAACGTGTACAGCAAGGCACACTGGATATTGCGGTGATCACCCTGCCCGATTCGGACAACGAGAGAGCTCCCAACAATCTTGATATCCAGGTTATCTGGCCTGACCCGATGGCATTTGTGGTGGCAAAAAACCACCCACTAGCGACAGTAGCTAAAATTGACCCGGAACAACTCAGCCAGTACCCGGCCATTCTCCCGGGACTAAATACCTATACCGGAAGAGTGGTATCGGAGTTGTTTGAAAAGAGGAGCCTTAGGCTAGAACTAGGTATGAGTACCCACTATCTTGAAACCATCAAGATGATGGTGCGGATTGGTTTAGGCTGGAGCGCACTGCCGGTTTCAATGCTAGACGAGGAGTTGATTCAGTTGGATCTACCGGGTTTTAAAGCCAAACGAGAGCTGGGCTATGTCGTGCATCGGGGGCGAAGCCAAAGCAACGCCACCCGTGTATTTATCGAACTCTTGAATCAAAACCTATAAAATAACTAAGATATAGGACTTAAGTCACTGTTTACCAACGCATTCTGGGCACGATGACGCAAAAAATGATCCATCAATGTGATCGCCATCATCGCTTCTGCAATAGGGGTAGCACGAATCCCGACGCACGGATCATGTCGCCCCTTTGTGATGACCTCTACCGACTCACCGGAGGTGTTAATACTACGTCCGGGCAGATGCAGGCTCGAGGTGGGTTTCAGCGCGATGTGGGCAATTACGTCTTGCCCTGTGCTGATACCACCCAACACGCCGCCGGCATGATTTGATAGAAAACCTTCAGGGGTCATCTCATCACGGTGCTCGGTTCCCTTTTGAACAACAGCCTCAAAGCCATCGCCAATCTCCACACCTTTTACCGCATTAATGCTCATCAGTGCGTGGGCTAGCTCCGCATCCAGTCGATCAAAAATCGGCTCTCCCAGACCTACAGGAACGGCTTCGGCCACCACCGTCACTTTGGCACCTACGGAGTTGCCCTCTTTGCGCAGTGCATCCATATAGGCTTCCAGCTCAGGCACTTTGTTAGCATCGGGGCAGAAAAACGGGTTTTGCTGCACCTGATCCCAGTCAACCAGATCAATCTCAATTGGCCCCAGCTGGGAAAGGTAGCCGCGAACCGTAACACCTGCAATCTCTGCAAGATATTTTTTAGCGATTGCGCCGGCTGCCACACGCATGGCGGTTTCTCGCGCAGAGGAACGCCCACCACCGCGATAATCACGAATACCATATTTCTGAAAGTAGCTGTAATCCGCATGGCCAGGCCGAAACTGGTCTTT
>JAHRWD010000091.1 GCA_019090315.1 Pseudomonadales bacterium | reverse complement strand
GCGCTTCACCAGGCGGATGGTAATCCGCGGTTGTCGTTAAGTCTATGCCGCGTAGCGGAACGCAGTGAAGCGAAGCGGCGTAGACTTAACAGTGTTATTAAGCGGAACCAATTGTACACGTATTGGAATATCTCGTAATGCAAAATAGTTTGGCTGAAATCATTATAAGAATCAGGTTTACTTACAATGTAATTTGTCGGGTTAGCCTACAGATAAAACAAGTAGAGATATGACTATAATTATAAATAGCCAGCTAATGCCTTTTGAAATGGTTCCTCCAAAAGACTTTCCGCCGGCTAATGCACCCAAAATTACGATTACAACAAATCACCCTGCCCAAAATGCCACTTTGCTTCCTCATTAATTTCAACTTTTATTGATACGATACCTATATTAAGGCATAACGGAGTATTTAAGCTTACAAAATCACAAAACCCGAACCGGTGCCTGCGGAACCGTACTCCAGAAATCCGGATCATGCCCATAAAAAATTTCAGCACCTTTTTTTTCTAGCTCTTTAAGCATACGCAACGATTGAAGCATTTGATCCGCATCGTGCACAACCGCTGGCAGTTTCATCTCCTCCAATGTACGGCGAAAATAGCAGGCATCTCCCGCCAATAATATTTGTCGTTTACGGGTTTTAATTAGCAGGGATTGATGGCCGGGAGTATGTCCGGGGGTGGGTATTAAATTTACACTGGCATCACCAAACAGGTCATGGGCCCCTTCAATCAACATCATATCCTGCCCCAGGTCATACTCCTCCGGCTGGTAAGCAAAGGATTCAATATGGTCGGGTTCGTGGGCCGCATCCCATTCATCCTTCTGCACTAGAATACGCGCATCGGGGATAAAGGCATTACCACCGGCGTGGTCAAAGTGAAGGTGGGAGTTGATCACCATATCGATATCACGCACATCAATATCCAGCTGCTGGAGTCTGCTGCAGATATCTTCATCGCTAGCGAAATGAACCTGTATAAACGCGCTGGCTTCTCCCAGAAAACCCGCCGGATCCTGCTGGGCTTTGAGGCTCATGCCGGTATCGAACAGCAAGGTGCCCTTTGGGTGACGGATCAGATAACTTGGAATGGGGATCTTGATATTGCCATCTTCGCCGCCGATCATCGCTTGCATTGGCATGGTCAGCCAGCCGCAGGTCATTGCGTATAGTTGTAGGTCCATTAGAAACTCCCTCTCTAATTGAGTCCTCAGCATAGCTACTGCGCTTGGCAATACAGCGTCGCTTGGTAGTGCCTACTTTTGGTAAAAACAGGCTCAAAATTCTCATTTGCACATGCAAACTGCGCTTTTTCGCCAATTTTTGCCTTGTCTTGCCTGCGCTCGCTACGCTATGCAGATGCCTCAAATTGTTATTTTTCGGTGCTTTCGTTGGGAGTATCAGCCTAACAGGGTTCGCTGATCCGTGCTGCCTGGGCCTGTTTTCTTCTTTTTGAAATGGAAATTAAGCCAATGAGTCCGAGTATCATCAGGGCAAGACTGCCCGGCTCAGGTATCTGGTTTGGGTCACCCTGTTTCAAACTGTAATTCACAATAAGCCTGGATTCCTGGACATATAGATCAGATGCCCTGTGCCACAGTCGATCGTGCATCTCGATCTGCAGCAGATCTAATACGCCATCGGATCTAAGATCGGTTAATGCGGGAAGGGCCAGGTTAAATGCATAGGTGACGGATGACTGGCTACCCATTGCATTGAGGCTCGCGCCGCCTTCAACCAGAGCCATATCAAAAGAAACGGATTCATTCGGAGCATCGTAACCAATACCACAGGCTAATAGCGTGCTCCTCTTGCAGCTATCATCCTGTAGATCGAAATAGATGATGGCGGAATCGATGTTGTGCAGTGAATGGCTGTATCCATCATCATTAATATCGTGATCCCACCAAAGATGGCCGTCAAGGCCTCTGCTAGACAGGTACACACCGTCAAGCGTACGCATGCCGGTTCCAAAAACCTGAAAGTCTTTACCGATTCCCTGTTTGGCGTCACTGCCGAGTCGGAAATCAACAGTATCGATTATTGCGAATGCGCTTGCAGAGGAAGCGCAGGCGAGTAGTGCTGCAGTAGCCGTTATTCTGGCCATGTTTAAAAACGTCATCGAGTTCATCCGTGGTGATTAAATTGAGCTTGGAAATGGCGCTGTTGGGAGAGCCTGCGTTGAAAGAGCTAGCAGGCTGCAACAATGTTGTTGGAGTACCAGTATCAAAGTATAGAAGCGGTTTATCGATCGGTTTGTTTTTTAGCGGAAAATTTGAGAGGTCGGTCCTGTTTCAGGGAAGCGGAGAAAGGCGCTTAACAGGTGCACCGGGAGAGTCTTTCTGACTCCCCCGGCTGTGGGGTAAAGAGTTTCAGGTTGATGAGAGTGGATTTAACCAGGCAGTGATGCCACGCTAGAAAAATGCCTGAATACCGGTCTGTGCTCTACCAAGAATTAGTGCATGGATATCGGCGGTGCCTTCATAGGTATTGACCACCTCAAGGTTGAGCATATGGCGCATGATTGGAAACTCGTCGGATACTCCATTTCCCCCCAGCATATCCCGCGCTACCCGGGCGATCTCCAAAGATTTTGAGCAGTTGTTGCGTTTCATCAATGAGATTAACTCCACGCCCAGTTTCCCCTGATCATGCAGGCGTGTGGCCTGTAGTGCACCCAGCAAACCAAGATGGATCTCGGTCTGCATATTGGCGAGCTTGAACTGGATTAGCTGGTTTGCCGCCAAAGGGCGATTGAACTGTTTACGATCCATTACATATTGCCGAGCTGTTTTCCAGCAGGTTTCGGCGGCACCAAGTGCTCCCCAGGAGATACCAAGGCGAGCGGTATTAAGGCAGCCGAAGGGGCCTTTTAAACCCTTTACGTTGGGTAGTAACTGTTCTTCAGAGACAAATACTTCATCCATCACGATCTCTCCGGTGATGGAGGCGCGCAAGGCAAGCTTGCCTTCGATTTTCGGTGTAGATAGCCCTTTCATACCTTTTTCCAGTACGAATCCGCGAATCACACCATCATCGGTTTTAGCCCAGACTACAAACACATCTGCAATCGGTGAGTTGGTGATCCACATTTTATTACCCGACAGGCTGTAACCGCCATCGACGGTTTTTGCTCGCGTGATCATGCTGCCGGGGTCGGAGCCGTGATCCGGTTCGGTTAGCCCAAAGCAGCCGATCCATTCGCCGCTGGCTAATTTCGGTAGATATTTCTCTCTTTGAGCTTCGCTACCATAGGCATGAATCGGATGCATCACCAGGCTGGATTGAACGCTCATCATTGAGCGGTAGCCAGAATCGACTCGTTCGATCTCTCTGGCAGCCAGCCCGTAGCTGACGTAATTTACGCCGGAGCAACCGTAGCCTTCGATGGTTGCGCCTAATAGCCCGAGGGAGCCCATTTCAAGAAAAATATCACGATCAATGGTTTCGTTGCGAAAGGCCATCTGCGCATTTGGCTGTAGCTTTTCCTGGGCGTACTGGCGGGTGCTGAGCATAATCATCCGCTCATCTTCGCTGAGTTGTTGTTCAATCAGGAAGGGGTCTTCCCAGTCAAATTTGCCAAGTGTAGTGGACATAAAAACCTCCAGTGGGTTTGTGCGCGGTCAAGCAGACAATTCGCCGCCATCTACGGTGAGAATTGTGCCGGTGGTGTATCGGTTTTGTAGCAGATAAATGTAAGCATTTGCGGCTTCGGCCTGGGTGCCAAGGCGCTTTGCGGGAATGCGGGCACCCAAATTTTGAACCATCTCCCAGCGTTCATCATCGTCGGCTTTGCGTTCGATAAACCCCGGTGTTACCGCATTTATTCTAATCGGTGCTAATTCAACCGCGAGGGATTTGGTAAGGGATTCGATCGCACCATTAATCGCCGCAGTGCATGAAAATCCCTGATAGCCCCTTTCTGCGGCAATACCCGAGGTAAACACAATGCTGCCGTCTGTCGAAATGGTATCAACACAATAACGGGCCAAATAATATTGGCCCCAAAATTTGGCATCAAAGGCAGCACGGGAATCTGCTGGTGCAGAGTCGGTAAATGGTGCGGTGAGATGATCTGGCCGTATGGTCACAACTAGATGATCAAACTCGCCAAGGTCGGAAAAAAACCGGATCACCGCTTGCTCGTCGCTGGCATCCAGTTGATAGGCTGAAGCATTGTTCCCCAATCGGGCTGCAACGCTTTGTACTTTCTGAATGTCACGGGATGCAATCACAACGGTTGAACCCAGATTAATTAACTGCTCAGCAAGGCAAAGCCCTATGCCCGTACCACCGCCAACAATCAATATGCGTTTGCTTTTCATTGGACTAAGTTCGGTTGTAAATTATCGGCGGTTGTAGAGTACGACCGATGCTTTGGCGAGCGTGTGGGCGCTTAAATTAAACCCGACCATTGCCGGTGTTGTGTTTTGGCCCAGGCCTAATGTTTTAACATCAAGTGCAAATGCAGTGAACATATACTCATGAGGTCCGCTTCCCTTTGGTGGGCAGGAGCCGCCAAAACCAGCGGTACCAAAACTGGTTGTGCTTTGAATGCTTCCCTTGGGCGCGATCGCTGTGCTGAGATTACCCGCGTTGGTTTCAAGTGATGTGACATTGGCGGGGATATCAAATATCAGCCAGTGCCAAAAACCACTACCTGTTGGTGCGTCCGCGTCGTACATGGTTATGGCGATACTTTTTGTGCCCTCCGGAACATTTTTCCAGGTCAGCCGCGGAGAGATGTTTTTTCCAGTACAGCCAAAGGCATTGAACTCCTGATCGTTGGTAAGTTGGCCCTGTACATCCGGGCTTTCCAGCGTGAATCCATCGGCGTATGCGAAGTTGGACAGCACGATAAAAAATAGTGTGATCAGGAAATGTTTGTTCATGGAAAGCTCCAGCTTTAATAGTTCAGTGGGCGTTAACCGCCCACTAATAAGATTGGTAACGCCACCATAAGATGTTGTGAAGTTATGCGTCAAGCAATGGCACTATTGGAGGCCCGCTTTTTTAAGCGCATCCTTGAACGGCCCCATTAATGCTGCGGTGGAAACACCAATCATCAATACACCGTTGAGTGCTTCAAGGGCACCTAGTAGTTTGTGTCGGTCTGACATCACAATATCGCCATATCCAAGTGATGCGAAATTTACCGCTGAGTGATAAAACGCCAGGTTGAACTGTTGGAACTCACCCAGTAGCCGGAACAGCAGCGCCCAGATAGCAATCTGACCCACGTTGCCAAGTACCAGCAATAACATCACGATAGATAGCAGGCGCAGATCCTTCCAGGGCGAGTTGTGGTTGATAAGATTGCGGTGGCGGACGTAGTACCGGAAAGTGGCAATGATCAATACTATCTGAAGCATCAGACATAGCACCATGATGGCCGATCCGATAAAAATGTTGAGCAGCATTACAAAGCAGTCTCCAGGTTGGTGGTAGGTGTTGGCAGTTGATTCCGCCTTGTTCTCAAATGTTCTAATAGATAAACCGCTGCCCATGCGTACAGTGTGACGGCCACATACAATCCCATGCGACCCCAGAAAGCGGCATACACATCTTTCCCGTTTGCGCTATCTTCAACCGCAGGGCCCAATACGATCAGCAGCGTCATGACCACATTTAGCCAAAAGGATGCGGGATAGCGACTACTGAGCAGTTGGTAAATCTTACTGGAAAAGTAGATACCGAACAGTAGCATCCACAGACTATACATCCACAGGTTGGTTGATATACCCAATAGCATCCAGAAAAGTATTGCGAACATGCCTCCCAGGAAAGTAGAGCCAAGCAGTTCACGACCGGCAGTTTTTGCATCCATCACCGAGCTTTGTTGAGCCAGCGCAACACTCTTCATGGTGATGGCAAGGTAGGCCAATGGGTTGGTCAGTACCAGCAGGTAGACCGGCAATACAATCAACATACCGCGCAGGGCGATCCAGTTGGACTGTTCTGCATTGCTGTTGTCGGGCATCCCAGCGGGAGCCGTATCTTCGGGAAACAGCGGGTAGATCAGCCAGTTACAGGCGACCGCCACCACTATGCCAATCACCAGTGAGATGATGACGGTCAGGGCCAATGCAAAACTGACCGAACCCGCCGCAGAGATCATGGTCAGGCCAAGTGTCAGGAAGGTGCCCAGCATGGTTTTATTCTGGTTTACGGTGAGATAAAAGCTGAAATAGAGCCCAAGCGCTACCACCAGTACCGCCACCAGCGGGTAGTGTTGAATAAGCGGGATAATGGCCAGCCCGATGCCTAGCGTAATCAGGATAACTATAATCAGCTCCAGCAATTTTTTGCCCGCCATAGGGGGCGCCGGTGCGGCTGTAAGAATTAGTGCAAACAGGGGGGCAAGAAAAGGCAGCGGTAATCCCAGTCCATAGGCCGCCGCAAGCGACAGTGCCAGGACACTGCTTAATCGGAATATTCGCCTCGCCTGAATATGCATCAGTATGCGTAGGAGAACCAGCTCATCACACGCAGGTAGAGTTTACCCAGCAGTTTTAATACACCGTGACCTTCGGTGTAGGCCATCACTTCTGCCTGGCCGCCTATTCGGATGAAGCCATCAAGTGCTTCGTGTTGCCCCTTGTCAAATTCGATGATCACCGGATAGCGTTGTGACTGACGTAGCCAGTCCCGGTTATTGTCGATGCTGGGTAAGCTGCCTGCTGATGGAGCCTGACCTGTTGATACACCCAGTCCGATACTACGTACTTTTCCGCTCAACACTTCGCCAGGCAGCACATCCAGTACTATTCCTACTGGTGTTCCGGGTCGCATATGACCAAGGTTATTTTCGGTAAATTCGGCATTGATCCAGACATCATTCATCGATATCAGTGTCATTACCGGACTGCCGGTTCCGGCATACTGGCCAATATCCGTTTGCAGATCCGTAACCATACCGCGCGAGCTTGCGACTACTTTGGTATTGTTCAGATCCAGTTTTGCCTGTTCTACCGTGGTTAGTGCGGTTTTAAGTTTGGCGTTGTGATCACCCTCACCGCCCTTTTGCTCGATCGCCCGCTGTACATCACTTTGTCTGCCGGCGACCTTGGCTTTGGCTTGCTCCAGGGTTGCCCGAGCGACTTCCAGGCGGCGTACCGAAATAGTGCCCGCGTCCTGCTTGTACAGCCGTTCCTGCCGAACTGAATCTTGCCGAGCTTTGGTTTCATTGGCTTGTGCTGCGCGAAGGTTAGCGCGTGCAGATTCAATGCTGGCGTCGGAGGCCTGTATATCACTCTCTATTTTCTGGAAGTCAGATTCGGCCCGTCTGAGGGCGATTTCATAGGGCTCCGGATCAATCTGGAAAAGAGCCTGGCCAGCCTCAACTTCATGGTTATTCTTGACCCATACTTCAGTAACAATACCGGCAACCTTGGGCGCTACACCGACCACATAACCCTGAATACGCGCCTGCTGGGTGTAGGGTGTAAAGCGATCAGACATCAGATACCAGATCATGCTGATGGCAATCACCAGCAAAACTCCAGCAGTGCCTTTTTTTACCGAGGCTTCAGCTGTTTGTTCAGTGTTGCTGTCAGCTTGATTCTCTTCACTCATCGTTTGTCTCTTTGGCTATTTTCAGGTGCTTTTTAGTCGGATGCTTCATGGTCAGGTGGGGTGTCGAGCAGATCATCCCAGTCGCTGCGTGCTTTCATGGTATTGCGGACATCTTCCGGGATCATCTCCTCAATCGGCATTTCGGTCCAGCCGCCACCCAGGCCTTTGTATAACTGGATCAGGGAGCTGATACCCTCGGATTGACTCAGCAACAGCCGCTCCTCCTGGGAAAACAACGCCTTCTGTGCATCCAGCACCCGCTGAAAGTCAGCGTAACCCTCTTTGTAACGGGTATTGGCAATATCCAGCGCGCGGCTAGCAGCCTGATTAGACTGGGCTATCAGCTTTTCCTGCTCGAGTGATTTGATCATGCTGTAACCCGCATCATCGACCTCCGCTGCCGCCTGCAATACTGACTGTTGATAGTTTTCGATCAATTGCTGGAGCCGCACATCCTGAAGTCGTACATTATTTTCGATACGCCCGTAATCAAATATATTCCAACGTAACGTCGGCCCAATACCAAGGCTGTCGGTATAGGGGTTTCCGGCCAGTGAACTACCGGAAAGTTGTATTGATCCGACCAGTGAGATGGTCGGGTAGTAGTCTGCTTCAGCAATGCCGATCTGGGCCGATTGTGCGGCTACCTGCCAGGCTGCACTGCGAATATCCGGTCGCCGCAACAGCAGCGATGCCGGGAATTCGCTGATGATCTCGGTATCCACTGCGGGCAGTTTGTAATCAGCAATCTGGGTCAGCTCGGGTATTTTCCCAGGCGCACGACCCAGCAGCAGGTTCAGCGCATTGCGGCTACGTGCGAGGGTTATCTGCAGATCAGGGATAGTGGACAGGGTTGCAAGATATTGTGTTTTCGCCTGTTGAAAATCCAGCTCGGATTCCTGGCCACTTTTAAATAGACGCTCGGTGATCTCAAAGCTGCGTTTCTGAATGGCGGCATTGCTGTTTGCGATCTCGATACGCATCTCGGTGGTGCGGTAGGCGAAATAGAGATCGGCTACCTGTGCCGCTAGTAATACCTGGAAGTCCTGCTGGTTGGCGACCGACGCGAAGAAAGTGGCATCGGCGGATTCAATACTGCGCTGGAAACGGCCCCAGAAATCCAGCTCCCATCCCAGGTTAAAACCAGTCTGATATGCCGCGGCGCTTTCACGGTCCGTGGGTGTTGCGCCATTGTGTCCTTTGGAATTGACGTAACCGATTGCCCCAGTCGCTTGCTGCGCTTGCGGGTAGAGGCTGCTACCGGCAATGCCCAGCAGTGCCTGACTTTCAAGAATACGTAGACCGGCAATTTGCAGCTGCAGGTTTTCCTGCCGCGCTATATCAATAAGCCGGTTCAGTACCGGATCGTTAAATAGTTGCCACCAGAAGCGCAGGTCAAGCTGATTGCCTGAGGCCTGATCCGTTACTGTTTTGTATCCCTGGGGTTGCCAATCCTGCAGCCACGCAACATCGGGTTCCTGGTAGTCAGGCCCCAGCGTGGTACAGGCGGTGAGTGCAAAGATGCCACCAATCAGTATTAGACGCAGAAGCATCTTGCTTGAAGAGCCATAATTGATCACCTGAATCAGGCGTTGTCGGATGGCGTATCGGCCGGGTCTGGAAGGCCGTCGCCAAGCTCACCATTATCGACCCAGTCCATAAAGATCACGTAAGCCAGCGCAAACAGTACCGCGCCGGTAAATAAACCGATCATCCCGGCGGCGACCATTCCGCCCAGTGCACCCAGCAGAATAATGGGCATGGGC
This sequence comes from Pseudomonadales bacterium, assembly GCA_019090315.1. Taxonomy (GTDB): domain Bacteria; phylum Pseudomonadota; class Gammaproteobacteria; order Pseudomonadales; family JAHRWD01; genus JAHRWD01. The sequence continues at coordinate 14,533 of JAHRWD010000091.1, read as the reverse complement.
GCATCAACACCGCGGCCAAGCAGCATGGGTTTGAGCACGCCATCCGCTAATCCACCAATCACAAAGTAGATGGTAAAGAGTACATTGCTGATGGTGGAATCACCGCTCCACCATAGATACGCAATCACCGGTATGGTGATGAGAGCAGCGGGGACCTGTGCAATGCCCAATACCAATACCGCAATGGCCAGCAGACCAGCGGCGGGGATATCAGCCCAGATGAAACCGATGCCCAATATCAATGCCTGAATGGCAGCTACACCAATAACACCCATGGAGACCGAGCGGACAGTAGCGGTAGATAAGTTGTGCAGGTAATCACCATTTTTCTTACCCGCCAGTCGCTCGATAATTTTTAACATCGCCTGACTGCCGGATTGCCCATATGCCATCATGACGCCGGCGATGATGAATGAAAACAGGAACTGGAATAGTCCACCGACCATACCCGCTGCCACTGATAATCCTTTTTCGGCCATGCCTGTGAATAACTCTTTATTGTCTTCAATAAAGGTTGGCAGATCATTGGCCGCCAGTGTCCAGGCAGCGTGAATTTTGTCACCAACAACTGGCCATTCCGCAACCGAGGCCGGTGGTGGTTTTATTTCGATGCTCTGTTTCTGAAAAGTGCCAACCGATTCACGTGCAAAATCTGCGGTAGATTCGCCTAACATCGTCGCTGGTATACCAATCAATAAAAGCCCCGCTAACACCATGAATGTTGCAGCTGCTCCCTGTTTTCCGCCAATCTTGTCTGCGATTTTTTGATGCAGTGGGTAGAGCGTAACGGCCAAAATAAGCCCCCACATCATCATGCCCATAAAGGGGCTAAATATTTTTGCGCTGGTGTATACCAGGAACGCGATGAGTCCAAACCGGATCATCGCTTCGGTAAGTTCGTTGGAGAAATTGTTCTCTGTTTTATTGTCGTCCTGTTCCACGGTGTTGCTCCAAATGTAAAGTTGAGGGAATCAGCTGGGTAGTATGCTCCGTTGGCTGCCTTATAGTTTTTATTTGGCTTGCCACCCAGCGGAAATCGAATACGCTGATGCCTGACTATAGAGGTGATGATTCAGACATTTGCTTACCTGCTGAACCAACGGTAATCATCGCCATACCTGAAAATATAAGCTGAACTCCAACCAGTACACCCACCGCCCAGGTACCCGACAGGGGCCACTGATTCCAGATCATAATGGCAAGTAGCACTGATACAACGCCACTAAAGAGTAATGGTGCCCAGCCCTGCTCAGGGCGTATCTGAAATGCAGCGATAATTTCGGTGATACCTACAGCCAGGAAATAGATAACCAGAAGCATGGTGAGCGCTAGTAGCCCCGGTAGCGGGTCGGCTACGATCATAAATCCGGCTACACAATAAATAAGCCCAAAAAGACCATTCCAGAATTCATGATGTTGAAGCGCATGTACAATACGGATTACGCCCGCCACCAGCATGATCGAACCAACCATAATGATGATGAACCCACCCGCAATCATGGGTACAATAACGGCAAGTATGCCAGCAATCAGAATGACCCATCCCCAGATGCTGATCTGTTTAAATAATCCTGTAAGGTTGTTTGTCATGCTTTATTCCTTAGTGTTAAATAAATGAGCGGGAAGATATTGTCTGAATTTTCAGTGGCACTACTGATATTAATATTAACAAGGCTCCATAATAAGCGATGCAAAAAATATTTTTTTATCTGCATTTGAGCGGTCTGGTATTTATTCTGATTGGGCTATATCTGCTGTTGGTTCACCCGACTGCATATTCCACTATTGGAGGAATGGGGTGGATTGTTCTGGCCCTTGGGTTAGGGGGTGTAATGGTATCGCCCTATCCTGCTGTAAAAGCGATTCAATGGATGCAAAAACAATCTTGAATGTACTCCAGATTATTAGCTGACCTTTCCCCCATGTTCAAGCCAATAGGCGAGCTCCGGCGATGCCCTTTCTTTTAACTGCTGATGGAAAACGGCTATATCTTCATCATTTAATAAGCCCTGCCATTGACCGCTCTTGCCGCTATTAAAAAATCCTGAATTGTTGTGCCAGAGGTTTTTTTCCGCATCCGGTGCCACGTTGTCGGCATTGGATTTCATGCTCTCAAAGGTGGCTGCGTTAATCAGTGCAGGCCATTTTTCTTTCGACACCTGTATATCAAGAATATTGGCAACTCTTTCCATTTGTGAACCAAGGTCTGCCTTAAGGTCGCTGTAGTGGATGAAATGAATATTGGGCATATGGCGGTATTGCCAGAAGCTTGAAATATAATTGAGCACTGAGGTTGCACTTGTCAGACCACCTTCGGCAGGATCAGCAGAGACCGCCATCCATTTCTGAAACTGGGTGCTGAGAGAGTCTTCGCTGGGGGCAGGAATCTCGGCATCATGCAAGGCATTGTCCATCATCGCCATGACTTTTTCAGGGTTCATGTTTTTCTTGTGGGGCTGCATCGACATAAACGCGTCCCGAGGGTCGCGTCCCACAACCAGATAGGTCACATCATCGAAATAGGGAAGGCCATCAAGGGGCGTGTGGGTTTTTATAAATCTTCGATGAGTCTGTGCTGTAAGTTTATCCAGTGCTTCATCAACCGGTAGAACTAACATATCCAGCCAGGGAGAATATTCGCTTAGCGGCTTTTTAAGTTCCGGCTCCTGAAAGATCAGCAGTGCACAAATCATTTGCATCCAGGTGGTACCGCATTTGGGCGCGGTACAAATGATAATATCGTCTGGGCGTGGCTCAAAGTTCTTCCAGCGGACGCTTTCCATCATCAGGCTGGTATAGGTTTGGGTTAGTTGTGGGCTGTTGTTTTGTGTCATGTTCAATCCTGATTTCCATTTTTAGAGACCTCAGCATAACTACTGCGCTTGACAATACTGCGTTAAAAATCAGCTCAAAATACCCAATACGTTTCACGGGGCAGGCTCTACTCATTTACAACTGTACCAAAAGTAGGCCTCACCAGAGGAACTGCGCGTTCTCGCTGATTTTCGCCTTGTCTTGCCTGCGCTCGCTACGTTATGCAGAGGTCTCTTTTAATTATTATTTTTGGAGCGAGTAGCTTGTACGGTTATCGGGTTGCCAGAGATAGTAATAATCTTTCTATCTCTTCCCAGGCATTTCCTTTCGCAGCACCTTTGGTGATTTTATCGATCAACAATAGTCTTTTGAGACTGGTTTGAAGTCGTGGCAACGGGATTCGTTGCTGGCGCTGCTGGATCGATCTTTGTCGGCTTTCCCAGATAGGTGGTTTCTGCATCCGGAAAAATTCAGAAGCGGGGCGTTGATTTTGAAGGCAGGATGCAAGCTCAATGAGTAAGCGTATCTCCCGTGCCAGCGCCCATATCACTAGTTGCGGTTCCGATGATTCTGCCCTTAAACCATGCAGTACCCGAAGTGCCGATTCTGTTTGCCCATCCAGTGTGCGGTCAACCAGGGTAAAGACGCTGTAACGCGCATTGTTGGTAACCATCTCTGTAATCATTTCGCCATTTACAACCGGCGTTTCGGCAAGCAGCTGGATTTTTTCAATCTCCTGGGATGCTGCCAGTAGATTACCTTCAACCTGATCCGCCAGCATCTGTACCGCTTCTGCGGTGGGTTTGAGCCCCGCTATCTGCATTCGTTGACGAATCCAGTTGGGTAATTGGTTCGGGTTTACCGGCTGGATAACCATGACCACGCCGGCTTTTTCGACCGCCTTGAACCACTTGGTTTTCTGGGTGCTTTTTTCCAGCTTGCCGCAACGGATCAGCCATAGGTCATCGGGGTTAGGGTTTTCTGCGTAGTTTTGTAGAGCCGCACGGCCATCGTTGCCGGGCTGCTTGGGGGCAAGCCTGAGTTCTACGGTGCGTTTTTGCGAAAACAGAGAAAGGGTTCCAGTGGCCACCATCAACTGTTGCCAGTCGAACTGGGCATCAACCTGGTGTATTTGTCGGTCGTCGTAGCCATTTTGTTTGGCTGTATCTCTGATCTGGTCACAGGCCTCGTCAACCAGCAGTGTTTCGTCACCGCAGATCAGGTAGATCGGCTGCAGTGATTTTTGTAGATGAGCAGGCAGTTGCTGAAGATCCAGCTTCATTTGGCTGCTGGTTGGGCTGACTGATTTTTCAGGCTGGCGGTTTTTAAGGCCCAGAAAATTTGATTAACCAGCTTTTGAGCGAGCTCCTGCTGAATTTCAGCCTGCTTGCTACGATCAGCGGAAATATTGTTTTTGTTACTTTGGAATATTTCCTCGACCCGTAGTTGTTTGGCATTGATGGCCGGGGCACCTGTGGAGTCGAGCAACTCATATGACAGGCTGCTCTGCTTTCGATATTCGGCTACATCTCCATTTTTATCATAGGAGATTGGATATTGCCGGGTTTTCATACCGAACACCTTCAGGCGATACTGGGCCTCGGTTATGTCATTTGTCAGAGCTACAGAGGCCCCCTGCAGTTTCGAACGTAACAAGTTGTAAAAAGCAGAGTTATTCCCGTTCTCGATGTAAAGTGGACCGAGCTCAGCGAGGGTTGCCACCTCTTCTGTTTGCTGGAGGTCTGATCCGCGCAGCTGGTATCCACAGCTCGTCAGCTGGATGACCAGCGCGATAAGCACAATAACTTTTCCGGTTGCCCACAACGGAGCAGGGCGTATAGCCATGATTCTCATGATAGAAGGGCTCTTTTAACTGACGACGATATTGACCAGCTTTCCAGGTACAACAATCAATTTACGCTCGGTTTTACCATCGGTAAAGCGTTTTACGTTTTCATCATTACGTGCTTGATCCGCGATAGTTTCTTTATCCGCATCAACACCGACTTCAATCCGTCCACGTACTTTTCCATTTACCTGTACCACTATTTCAATGCTGGTACGCACCAGTGCGCTCTCATCAACCTGTGGCCATTCAGCATCAATTACCGCAGTACTGTGGCCAAGGTTTTGCCAGAGTTTGTGACAGATATGTGGTGTGACCGGCGCTAGCAGTATCACCGCGGCTTCGATTGCCTCGCGCTCAACCGCGATATCTTCCGCTGTGCTGCCTTCAAACGTAGAGATAGCGTTACACAGCTCCATGGTTGCAGCGATAGCGGTATTAAAGGTTTGTCGTCTGCCGTAGTCATCACTGACTTTTGAAATGGTTTCGTGGGTTTTACGACGTAGTTGTTGCTGCTTGTCGTTCAGTTCCATTTCCGCCGGGTTCTGGGCAGTGCCTTTGAGGATGCTCTCTTCGCTGAGTCGCCACAGACGTTTCATAAAGCGGAACGAGCCTTCAACGCCGCTGTCTGACCACTCCAGTGATTGCTCTGGCGGCGCGGTGAACATTACAAACAGCCGCACCGTATCCGCACCGTATTGGTCAATCAAACCCTGAGGGTCAACGGTATTGCCCTTGGATTTGGACATCTTCGCGCCATCCTTCAGCACCATGCCCTGGGTTAGCAGCCGTTTGAAGGGTTCGTCGCTGTTGACCAGCCCTTCGTCACGCATCAATTTGTGGAAGAAGCGTGCATAAAGTAGATGCAGAATCGCGTGTTCAATTCCGCCAATATACTGATCGACGGGCAACCAGTGATCGGCACTGGCATCGAGCATAGCATCGTCGCTATGACGGGATGCAAAACGTGCGTAGTACCAGGAGGACTCCATAAAGGTATCGAAGGTATCGGTTTCGCGCTCTGCATCGCCGCCACATGTTGGGCATTTGGTTTGATAAAATTCGGGCATTTTTTTGATTGGAGAACCAACGCCTTCAAACTCGATATCGATCGGCAGCTCTACCGGAAGTTGATCTTCGGGCACTGCAACTGCACCACATTTGTCGCAGTTGATGATTGGGATCGGGCAGCCCCAGTAGCGCTGGCGGGAAACACCCCAATCACGCAGCCGGAAATTGACCTTCTTGCTACCGCGATTTTCAGCGCTGAGTTTTTCAGCGATTGCATCAACCGCTTTTTTGGAGCTGAGTCCTTCGAACTCGCCGGAATTGATCAGCACACCTTTTTCGGTAAAGGCCTGTTGGCTGATATCGCACTCTTTTTTGTCAGCCTTTGCTTTTTTAGAGAGGGGTTTGATCACCTGTTTCATTGGCAGTTGGTATTTCTGCGCAAATTCCCAGTCACGCTGGTCATGAGCAGGAACCGACATCACTGCGCCGGAGCCGTATTCAATCAGTACAAAGTTGGCAACCCAGATTGGCAGTGATTCGCCAGTGATAGGGTGGATCGCTTTAAAGCCGGTATCCATCCCTTTTTTCTCAACCGTCGCCATCTCCGCTTCGGCGGCTTTAATGTGGCTGCACTCTTCGATGAATGCGGCTAACTCAGGATTAGTTTCGGCAGCTTTCAGTGCCAGCGGATGTTGCGCTGCCACGCCCATATAGGTCACGCCCATCAGTGTATCGGGTCGAGTAGTGTAGACTTCAACCGGTACATCCTGACCATCAACCTGGAATTCCAACTCAACCCCTTCGGATCGGCCAATCCAGTTGCGCTGCATTGTGCGCACCTGTTCAGGCCATTCGTCGAGTTGATCGAGGCTATCGAGCAACTCATCCGCATAAGCGCTGATTTTGATAAACCACTGGGGAATCTCGCGGCGTTCAACCAACGCGCCGGAACGCCAGCCACGGCCATCAATCACCTGCTCATTGGCGAGTACGGTCTGATCAATCGGGTCCCAGTTCACAATCGCCAGCTTGCGATACACCATGTCTTTTTCAAATAGGCGGGTGAAGAACCACTGCTCCCAGCGGTAATATTGGGGGTGGCAGGTGGCTAGCTCGCGATTCCAGTCATAACCAAAACCAAGCCGGTCAAGCTGGTCGCGCATGTAATCGATATTTTGATAGGTCCACTCGGCGGGTGGCACTTTGTTTTTGATAGCCGCATTTTCAGCCGGTAGACCAAAGGCATCCCAGCCCATTGGCTGCATTACATTTTTGCCCTGCATACGCTGGTAGCGGCTGATCACATCGCCAATTGTGTAGTTACGCACATGCCCCATGTGCAGCTTTCCGCTAGGGTAGGGGAACATCGCAAGGCAGTAGAACTTCTCCTTGTCCGGCTGTTCCGTTACGTTAAAACTGTTGTTGTCCTGCCAGAACTGCTGAACTTCGGTTTCGATCTGCTGAGGCTGGTAGGATTGGGGCTGGTTTTGCTGAGGCATGTTGGGGCAAATGTCCGTGTTTCGCAATGATGGAAATATCTGTTGGTTTGAACCCGCTAGGATACCGCAGACGCGGCATTACATATAGCGTTGATGGCTGCATGATTACAAAAATAACCACCCTGATCCATACTGTCATTGGGGATCAATGGACTGCGATTAGAAACAGCCGGAAATTGGTGCTATCTCAATGATCTGCCTTGCTTATAAAACTATCGAGATTCTATTTTGTTGCTTATTCGCTCATTCCTGAAGGCTGTTTTTTTACCCCCCGGCGTACTGATTTTTGCGGGCTTGCTGGGTTTGTTGCTACTGAAATGGCGACCCCGTTCGGCCAGGGCACTGCTACTGTTTTCGCTTCTGGGCCTTTACCTGTTCAGCACACCGGCGCTGGTGATCTTGCAAAGTGGTGGTCTTGAAAATCACCCTGCATTAAGTGTGAAAGACGTGCGATTGGCAGATGCAGATGCCATTGTAGTGCTGGGTGGCGGTATTCGTATGCGGCCCCCAGAATATGGTGGTGACGTATTAAAAGTGAATACATTAAACAGGGTTCATCAGGGCGCTTACTGGCAACGGCAGCTTGGTTTACCCCTGTTGGTGACGGGAGGAGTAGGTAGAGGAAAGCAGGTTAGTGAAGCACAGTTAATGGGCCAGACACTACAGGACTACTATGGGGTGGAAACAGGCTGGACTGAATCACGCAGCCGAACCACCTGGGAAAATGCACGCTATAGCGCAGAGATATTGTTACCGATAAATATGCAGAAAATTGTACTGGTGACCCATGCTAATCATATGGATCGTGCAATATACAGTTTTGAAAGTTTTGGCTTTGATGTGATACCTGCGCCCCTGGGTTATTCCAGTAGCCGTATGCCGGGCTGGGAGTTAATGGATTTCCTGCCTGGTGCGAGTGCTATAGAGCTGAATTACAAGCTGCTACACGAGCGGGTTGGATTGATCACGTATCGATTGATGTATGACTAGAGGGTGGGCTCAGACGTCGTCCCAATTGCATCTTTGGGTTCCTCTGCAGTGAAGTAGTACACAAACGGGCGCATGTATCAGGCCAAATCATCTGCGCAAAATATAGCCGAAAATACCAGGCCAGGTTATGAGCGTTCTGTAGCTTTACAGTTTGCAGTGCAGGTAACCGCATTGCCCGGGTTGCAGTTAATTGCTGGGATTTAAGGAATCAAGGAAATTAGCCACAGCCTTCGTGGGGTTGTCACCATCTGTTCCAAAATCGGTAACCAAAGATAGATGCGTTTCATCATCATAGTGCTCCCAGGCAGCTTGATTTCCGAAATCTGAAAGTAGCTGGGCATGACGTTTGCCCGTCCTGGATGTGATATATCCGTGGCTTCCAATTGTGGCAGATGGTTCCGCTGAAATGATAAGGCTGGGGGGCACCAGAGCGTTGAGGACGTAGCTCGACGGTGAGCCTTGAAGCTGTTCGTCTTCCGTGTCGCCAAACAGGTGTTTAATGAAGGGGATATTTCCAGCCACTACACTTCCTTCCATTATTTGCAGGGCATAAGGAACATCGTATGCATGTACATCAAGTGATATGGTGCCTTTTATGTAATCCGTTTCAAGACCGACAGATTGCAAATAAACCTGGTTGGTCGATAACATTGGCGCCAAATGTGCGCCGGATGAAAATCCCATCAAAATAAACTCATTCTGGACGAATCCGTAGGTGGCACTATTCTCGTTCAACCAGGCAAGCGCGTGGGCAATATCAGTTAATTGCTCTTTATAGGTGACTTCCTGTAATTGGCCGATGGGAGTTGCCAGCCGAAAGTTTGGCGCTGCAACTACGAAGTCACGATTCAGAAACCAGTCGACCAATGACTCCGCATCTCTGAGATTGTCTTTATCACCACCAATCCAGCTTCCACCATGAATGAATACCAGCAATTTTTTTGGCTTGCCATCAGGCACGTAATAGATGTCCAGATCCGCCATTGCCGGGTCGCCGTTAGCGGGAGGGGTGTATGCAGCGTCGAGCTCGATCATTTTGCCAGCAGCCGTGGAGGTCGCGGTAGAATTGGTGCTGCTACTACAGCCCCCAGCCAGAAATAGCACACAAAGTATTAACCATCCCATTGCTGCAGAATTAGCTGGGGTTATGACCCAAATGTATCTCTTTTTTTGATGTACATTCATGTTTGCTCCACTGATTCTGTTCTTCCCGTATACGGCGATAAACCTCAATCAGTTCAAAAAAGACCCCGGATTCGTTGTTCGAGTAATTATTTTTTCGGTTTATGCTATTTGTGAAGCCTACGCTCTCGATGTGGCTTGCTGTCTCTTTACATTTATTTGGTGATCTACGTGATCAAAGGAGTTGAGCTCTCCAGGTTATATCAGTGGTTGAGCCAGGCGATGGCATCCTCTTCATTCTCAAAATATCTTGTCTCACCTGAAATAAACCAGCCGCCAATTTTTGCGGTAATCTCTTGCCATTTCCTATTTCCATAAATAGCGATCCTTACAAATTCATTCCCGTGCTTCAAACCCAACTTAAAATCATCCCATGCTGCTCTGGGTTCCCAGCCGTCAAGTTCTGTGCCGTCAATGAGTACCTTGACCTTTGGGTCCTTAACTTCAGCCAATGCAGCATCTATCATTGGAGTAATCATTTCATAATCTTTATGGGTAAGTTTCCCCTGTGCCTTGAGTGAAAGAAAAAAACTGCTTTCAGTTCTTTCTATTCCGATTGAAAGTCCGTGTCGTTTGAATTTCATTTATATATTCTCCTGAGCTAGATATAACGATTCAACTCACGCCATTTTTAGACTCCCAGCATAACAAAAATTCCTGTGCAACGCCGTTTGATCGTGGCTCAGCTTTTATAAATTCAATTAAAGGCGGCAGTCACGTGTCGATGGAGCCTTCCTGGTGTTTTGGTGCCAGTCTTTAAAGTGCCTACGCCCTTCCACCAACAGTGCAATCGTTACATTCGCATTGCCACCGGTTGAACGATCATCCATACATTAAATAAAACAATCATGTTAGCAAAAAGAAGAATGGGCAGCAGCTTAAACCCTGTAGCCTGATAGAGCTTATAACCGCGATAACGAATAACCTGAATGGTTATCCAGAGGTGAATTCAACTCCAAATTAAGGCTTAGCTGTACTCAGGTATGGTTTATTAAATACATGAAAAATGGGCGAATCACAGGTAATTGACCAAGAGATAAACGCCATTCCTGTGATGAAGATGGGGCGGAAGAAAACAAAACCCAAGCATTTATCATCATAATGGCGCCAATTAGAACTAAGGCATAAATATCATCTAAGCCAGGGTGTAACATCATCATATAAAATGGCCTCTAAAAAGCAGGCACTTTCATTCAATGGCTATCCTGATCCTCTGTCATGCATGCAAGGTTTTATGAAAACGCCTTAATAAGCTTGCATGGCCTGGCTTGCTGTTCCGTTGTGTTCCAATTTTAGTGGTCAAGCAATTTGGCCGCGGCTTAACTCGTTTTTCCGGTACAAGGCCAGCGAGCAACGGACAAAAAAATATCGACCTGAATGACAGGTCATTATCTTCAGTTAACTCACTTCTTCATATTGTGTCATCAGACCATTGACGGCCTTGGGATAATATCGAATCCGCTCAAGTTTCGAAAACGACTCAAACGGCGTGTTCAGGTAGAGGTTGCTAGAACCCATCAACTCAATTACCGATTTGTGGATTTTGGGCTTTTTGCGGCTGGGCTCTCCATTCACAAGAACCTCAATTTCGCGTCGTGCTGTGACCACGCCATCCCCATGGTAGTGAAGTTGAAACTCATCGCTAATATCGTAACTCGTTAAATCATCGAATTTTTGTTGATCAAAACAGATAGGATTGTCGGCGAATGTTGCCTGTAATTTGCCCAGCATATAGGCCATTGGAATCTTGCTGAGGTGATTGTGGCGATATCCGCCGCCAAGATCGGCGTGAACGCCAGCGAACCATACCTCGTCTACGTGGCTGGCTTTATTGCACAGTGTAGGGATGAATGGATCTCTGCTCTCATCGATGCTTACACAATGTACAACCTGGTTAATGTTGGGAGCTACATCCAAATCCTTAAATATGTTCAATTTTTGAAAGCTAAAACCAAGGTCTATCGGGATGCCAAATGCACCGACCGTGTCAAAAATACCCAGGAAACGGACGTCTATGTCAGTTAATTTCTCATCACTAACATCACCATATTTTTTGTATACGGTTTCAGTTTTTCCTGTTGACTGATTTTTTTCTCGCTTTGTATGTACTTCTATCGATGCGACGATCCCTTTTTTATGAAGGTCCGAGGCTAGCATTCTGGCGCTTGCAGACCCCCGGCTAAAACCAAATATGCTAATGGTGTCATCCTTGCGATAGTGTTCTACAATTCCGCAGTAGGCACTGTCCCTGATTCTTTTTTCGCTGCCGCCGAATGCACCTTTAAACCATGATCCGACCATGCTGTTGTCATCATCGTTGCCAATTCCTCTGTAATACAGAGCAAGATGTTTTTCGTGGGTAATGACATGGGGAATACTCGCGGAAGTATGTTTTCCTTTAAGGGCACGAAACAGTTTGTATATATTCGTGGTGATGCCATCGTTTCCAACGCCATTTTCGTCATTCCATGTACCATCCATAAACACCAGTAAATGACGTGATTCACCTTCGAATTTCAAATCGCTACGGACTGTTTTTTTATTTGCCATAAGTTGCTCTCCTTTTCATTGTATATCAGTGTCGTATTTAAGATAAAAACGGTTGAAATCACCCAGTAAGCGCATACTAATAAGGCCGTAGCGTATCAGATTACGAGGATAAAAAAATGTACTTACTATTGCTCAAAAATCCCTTTTTTAACTGAATAAAAAACCATCGAAATGCTTGAACGCAAAATCTGGTCATTGAAGTTTCTAGCACGGTTGGGAAGGGATTAAATTTGATGGTGCCCCATTACCTGCAAAAAAGTAGGGCATATCATGAATAGTACCGGGACATAGAAAATCACTCCTATTGCCCTCGATATCCGGTAAGAAAAGGGGCCTCAACGGCCCCTGAACACAAACAGCCTAATCAACACTGTCCACTCTTTCCACGATAGTGCCATTGGCAGTACCGCCACCTTCGCAGATAGCCAACAGCCCAAAGCGCTTGTTACTGCGTTCCAGCTCGTGCAGCAACGTTGTCATTAACTTCGCACCTGTACCACCCAGTGGGTGACCCAGCGCCTGTGCGCCACCATTGACATTCAGTTTGGACATATCTGCACCGGTCGCTTTTGCCCATGCCAGCGGTACTGAGCCAAATGCTTCATTGACCTCAAACAGATCTATGTCTGCCATAGTCATACCCGCTTTTTCCAGCACTTTTTCCGTAGCGGGAATAGGACCCTCCAGCATAATGACGGGATCGGAACCCACCACGCTTAATGCGACAATTTTGGCCATGGGCTTCAGGCCCAGGCGCTTGCAAGTCTCACCGTTAACAACCATGACCGCAGATGCGCCATCGCAAATTTGAGATGCGTTGGCTGCAGTTAACACGCCGCCCTCCTGCATCGGGTCCAGGCTGGAGATAGACTCAATCGTAGACTCCATCCGTATACCTTCGTCCTGCACGTGCATTGCCAGGCTACCATCTTCCAGCTCTACCTCAACCGGTACGATTTCATCGTCAAAACGACCTTCCTCGACAGCTCGCTTGGCATTCAGATGGCTGGCCAGAGCAAACTCATTGAGCTGTTCGGACGTCAATCCGTATTTTTTGACCAGCATCTCTGCACCGGCAAATTGGTTAAACTGAGTACCCGGGTAACGCTCACCGATCACCTTGCCATAGGGCATGCCGTGTTCGGCTTTCATGCCAGCGACTATACTCGCGCCAATGGGCACCAGGCTCATACACTCGACACCACCCGCAATTACCACATCCTGAGTACCCGACATTACTGCCTGAGCTGCAAAATGTATGGCCTGTTGGCCGGAACCACATTGGCGGTCGATGGTAGTGCCAGGCACTGCCTCGCCCAAAACAGACGACAGGCAAACATTACGCCCGAGGTTGCCAGCCTGAGCACCCACCTGTGAAACACAGCCAAAAATCAGGTCATCAATTTGGGCAACTGCAACACCAGTTTTTTCCACCAGCGCATCAACCACTGCAGCACCTAAATCAATCGGGTGAGTTCTGGACAATCGACCGTTTCTTCTACCACCGGCAGAGCGCACGGCACCAACAATATATGCATCAGACATAGTATTTCTCCTTGTTTATGTAGTTATCATTTTTATCGGTTTCATCAGCAAGAGGTCTATTCGAGATACACGTCGAATATATCCGCCGTAATCGGCGAATACAACCAGTCGTTCAAATCCAGTCTCCCATTCGGTTCGTTTGGTCATGCCCAGGGTTACCTTCTCAATATTCAGCGCGAAAATAATCAGCCAGGCTGATTTGTGATGATGACGATTACCTCAGTTGGGGTGACTGGTTGATCGAGTATTCACGACACGCAAACTGTAGCATTCAAGGCTTCGTGCTAATGACCAACCGTGCTCTCAAATTGCGTCAACACCGAATCAAAAGAACGGCGCTAGTGGCCTGATGAAGCAGGCAGGGCGGCGAGTCATAGCTGGAAAAACCGGGTAGCCTGTCAACACAGGCTTTGCCTGACTCCACTCTCAACTAGGTTAGGTTCGAATAGCCATGAGATGGGTCAAGTTTTTTAGGCTCTTTTATTTTTGAATGAAAACCATCGAAATGCCTAATGGCAAGAAGTGGCCCTCGAAATATATCGCATAAAAAGACATCAGATTTCACTTGTTACTGCGAAGGCCATCGTGGGCTCCCGCACCGTGAGCGGAGCCGAAGGGAGCAAGGATCGAAACAGGTCTGCGAGGGTTGGTGAGGCGACTAAAGGTTTAGCATGTTAAGTCAAGGCTCGGCCTCTCAATTTATTGCCGAGTAAAAAAACATCGACAAGCTTGAGTGCAAGACTTGATCGTGGATATATGTGGCATGGAAAGACCTGCTCCCGGATGTTACTAAAGACATCACCTTGTACGGTGTAAGCGACATTATGATTTGTGCTTTTATACCCATAGGCTCCTGTTCCTTGATGTACTGATCAAAAAACTGGCGGATTTTTTCAATACCCATTTATTGTGATTTCCAGTGAGGAGTATTCGTGCCCTCTCCGGGCTGTTAAACGCCTCAAAAGCCAAAATCAATCGAGTCTGACCCACTGCTGTCCCACTTATTTGGTGGATTCAAGTTAAAACCGCACCACCTGCATTTTTTAAAAAGACCTCATTGGGTGTCCGATAGTTGAGGCATTTGCGAGGTCGATTG
>JAHRWD010000090.1 GCA_019090315.1 Pseudomonadales bacterium | reverse complement strand
GTAGGTCATCGTCAGGCGCTTATTTGAAAAAGGCTCACCTTCGGGTGGGCCTTTTTTTTTGCCCGTGAGGCAGGAAATTTACAAATGAAATTTGTTGATGAAGCCAAGATTAGTGTTACAGCTGGAAAAGGCGGTAACGGCTGTATGAGTTTTCGTCGTGAGAAGTACATTGAGCGCGGTGGCCCTGATGGTGGGGACGGTGGAGATGGTGGAAGTGTCTACTTAAAGGGGGACGATTCACTCAACACCCTTATCGATTTTCGGTTTCAACCACAATATCGAGCGGAACACGGTGCCCAGGGCAGTTCCCGCAACTGTACCGGGTCGAAGGGTGAGCACATGACCCTGTCAGTCCCGGTTGGCACTATGATCATTGATGAAGAGACCGATGAAGTGCTTGGCGACATCACCCAGGAAGGTGAAGAGATCCTCGTCGCGCGTGGCGGCTTTCATGGTCTCGGAAATACCCGCTTTAAAACCAGCACTAATAGAGCGCCGCGCCAGACATCGAAGGGTCAGATGGGTGAATCTCGTCTGCTTCGGCTTGAGCTTAAAGTGCTGGCAGATGTCGGCTTGCTTGGCTTGCCTAACGCTGGAAAATCTACCTTCATTCGCGCGGTTTCATCAGCTAAACCCAAGGTAGCGGATTATCCATTTACAACGCTTATACCAAATTTGGGAGTCGTTAAGGTTGAGGCCCATCGTAGTTTTGCGGTTGCCGATATACCCGGTCTGATTGAAGGGGCTTCGAATGGAGCTGGTTTAGGGATTCAATTTCTCAAACACCTTACTCGGACCCATATATTGCTCCACTTGATTGATGTGAATCCAATTGATCAATCTGATCCGATAGAATCGTTCAGGGTTATTGAAGAAGAGCTGTATCGATTTAGCCCGACCCTATATGAACGAGAGCGATGGCTTGTTCTCAGCAAAATTGACCTGTTAACGGAGGATGAGCTCGATACTTTGCTACAAAGAGTGAGTAAAGAGCTCAAGTGGGATGGGCCGGTCTATGCACTGTCATCGGTTTCAAAGAAAGGTACTGAGGCAGTCTGTCACGACATCATGCACTATCTTGAAGAGCGTACCATTCAGCTCGAGGAAGATCCTGATTTTGCCGAGCAACAGCTAGAGAACGAAATCGCGATCGAGCGAGAAGGTCGAGAGCGCATCACCGAATTGAGGGCTGCGAAAAGAGCAGGGCAGCAGGCGGACAGTGATGACGACGAAGATGATGATCACGATGTCGAAATTGTGTACGCTGAATAGCTCTCTGTTGATAGATTAACTATGAATAAGCCAGATATAAGCATACGAAGCCAACTGAAAAAAGCCGAATGCTGGGTGATAAAAATCGGTAGCGCTTTGCTCACCGATAACGGAAAGGGCCTGGATGAAATACGCCTGGCTGACTGGATTGAGCAGATTGCGGCGATCAAATCCTCAGGTGCAGACGTTGTGCTGGTTTCATCCGGCGCAGTCGCGGTTGGAATGAGTCAGCTTGGTATTGAACATCGGCCCGGTACAGTACACGAACTACAGGCTGCCGCTGCGGTTGGTCAGGCGGGTTTGGTGAATATCTACCAGCAGAATTTCCGAACCCACGGTGTTAATACCGCTCAGATATTATTGACCCACGATGATCTGTCGAATCGAAAGCGTTATCTAAATGCTCGTGCCACGGTCGCACAGCTGCTGAAGATGGGGGTTATTCCTATCGTAAATGAGAACGATACAGTGGTGACCGATGAGATTCGATTTGGCGACAATGATACGCTAGCGGCGCTCGTTTCGAACCTGATCGGTGCTGAGGTGCTGGTTATCCTTACTGATCAGGATGGGTTGTATACCGCAGATCCCAGAGTCAATCCGGAGGCAACATTTGTCGATCGGGTCTGGGCTGACGACAGTGCGCTGGATAGCATTGCGGGCGGCAGTCACGGTGCATTAGGCCGTGGCGGTATGATCACCAAGATTCAAGCTGCTCGAACCGCTGCGCGTTCAGGTACGACTACCCTGATTGCCGGAGGCAGAATTCCACAGGTGTTATCCTGTATTCATAGAGGTGAAGAAGTTGGGACCGAACTGGTGCCGAAAACTGACCCGATGACATCGAGAAAGCTCTGGCTGGCCGGGCATCTTCAAACCCGCGGTACGTTGATCCTTGATGAGGGTGCGGTGGGAGTGTTAACCAGGGGTGGGAAAAGTTTACTGCCTGTTGGGGTCAAATCAGTCGAAGGTGCTTTTGTTCGCGGGGATATGGTGGTTTGTCGGGATGAATCCGGCAGGGAAATTGCCCGAGGTATTGTCAACTATAGCCAGGAAGAGTCTTGCAAAATTATTGGACTGGCAAGTGATCTGATTACTGATCGACTTGGTTACAGTGCTGAACCGGAATTGATTCATCGAGATAATATGACGTTGGCGGTATGACGCCGCGTTAATCAACTGGACATAAAAAAACCGGCACTAAATGCCGGTTTTTTTATGTCCTGGTTCGACTACATTGCGTTGATGCGTGCGCTCAAACGGCTCTTGTGTCGGGCTGCCTTGTTCTTGTGGATGATTCCTTTGGAAACCATCTTGTCGATAATAGGCTGTGCTTCCTTGAGGCTGGCTGTAGCCGCTTCCTTATCTCCGGATTCGATAGCAGCAATTACTTTCTTGAGGTAAGTGCGGAACCGCGACTTAAAACTGGCGTTATGGTCTCGTCGTCTTACAG
>JAHRWD010000089.1 GCA_019090315.1 Pseudomonadales bacterium | reverse complement strand
TTTTTTTTTAATGAGACGGCGACGACGGAGATCTACACTCGGCTAGTCGTCGGCAGCGTCAGATGTGTATAAGAGACAGGCATGCTGAGGCATCGGCTTTGCCCGACGATGGGGACGCGTTTGATCCGGCAGCACAACCCTTTGTTCGACCAGGGCGAAAAGTTGGCCGAAATGAACCCTGCCCCTGTGGTTCCGGGAAGAAATATAAACAGTGTCACGGTAAGCTGGACTGACGTTAGTTACCTGTTAACAGACTTTAAAGAGTACATTTAAGCAATGGCTATCGGACCAGACCATATTCCGGAAATGCTTCCTATTGCTGGTATAAGGCTTGGGTCAACTGGTGCCGGAATCAAATATGAAAATCACCTTGATCTAACACTTATAGAGATCCAGCCTGGAGCCGCTTGCACCGGTGTATTCACCCGCAACGCATTTTGTGCTGCGCCGGTTACGGTAGCAAGGCAACATCTCCAGAACTCTGCACCACGTTATCTGCTGATCAACTCCGGTAATGCCAATGCGGGACTTGGTCAACCCGGGCTTGATGATGCACACAAGTGCTGTGAAGCGCTTGCCAAACATGCTGATTGCGGCGCTGATCAAGTATTACCTTTTTCTACTGGCGTAATCGGAGAGCGGCTGCCTGCGGATAAAATTGCAGCAGCGCTACCACAACTGCACAGTCAGTTATCGAACAGCAGCTGGGCCGAAGCTGCCCGCGCAATCATGACTACAGATACCCGGCCTAAAGGGTTCTCTGAAACCGTACAGATTGATGGTCACCCGATTACGATCACTGGAATCAGCAAGGGCGCAGGCATGATCAAGCCTGATATGGCTACTATGCTGGCTTTTATCGCTACAGATGCGGATATCGAACCTGCGGTTCTAAATTCAATGTTGCTGACCGCTGCAAACAGATCCTTTAATCGTATTACCATTGATGGCGATACCTCGACAAATGATGCGTGCATGCTTATTGCAAGCGGGCAGACAGAACTTGCGACCATATCGGATAGCCGTTCTGCCAGTGCAGTACAATTCCAGCAGCTGCTGGATAGAGCATGTGAAAGCCTTGCGGTAGCTATTGTTCAGGATGGCGAAGGTGCAACCAAATTGGTTGAGGTGATCGTTGAGCAAGCGAAGAGCTCCTCTGAAGCTCTGACGGTAGGTTACACGGTTGCTGAGTCGCCGCTGGTCAAAACCGCTATCTTTGCTAGCGATCCAAACTGGGGCCGAATTTTGGCAGCAGTTGGTCGGACAGGTGTTTCAGATCTGGATGTAAACGGTATTTCAATCTATCTTGATGACGTATGTATCGTTGAAAAAGGTGGTCGTTCTGAGAGTTATCGTGAAAAACAGGGTGCAGCAGTGATGCAGCAGGAATCCTTCACAATTGTGATTAGGCTTGGTCGGGGCAAATGCGCCGAAAAACTCTGGACCACTGATCTTTCCTACGATTACATTCGCATCAACGCGGAATACCGTAGTTAGTACTCCGCCAAACTTGTATTGACAGTTACCGCTATCGTGCCTCTACAAGTCGCCGTTGCAGCAATCCGAGATTCACACAATCGTATATTGATTTCAAAACGTGCAGACCACCTGCATCAGGGTGGCCTGTGGGAATTTCCCGGTGGGAAAATTGAGGCTGGTGAATCGGTAAAGGAAGCGCTGGTGCGGGAGATCAGGGAAGAGCTTGGTATCGAAGTGACGGATGGATCGCCTCTAATCTCCATACCTTATCAATACAGCGATCGCACCGTGCATCTGCATGTTTGGCTGGTGGATCAGTTCAGAGGTGAGCCGAAGGGCATGGAAGGCCAGAAAGTCCGTTGGATAGCTCAGGAAAAACTACAGGAATACGATTTTCCTGCTGCCAATCGAAGCATTATTTCGGCGCTCCAACTTCCTGACCAATATTTAATTACACCGCAAAAACAAACGACTTCAGAACTGATCAATTATCTGGAAGCACCGATCGCAAAAGGCATTAAACTGATTCAGTTTCGAGCACCGAGCTGGAATGATCAACAGTATTTAGCAGCGGCTCCGACAGTGCTGGAGTACTGTCATTCGAAAGGGGTGCAGTGTGTGCTTAATCGTGATCCTGAATTGTTAGCGGCAGCCGATGCTGATGGTATTCATCTTAACCGGCATCATCTGAGCAGGTTCAATGAACGTCCGATAGGACAAGAGAAGTGGTTAAGCGCTTCCTGCCACAATGTACAGGAGATAGAGCAGGCTCAACGTATAGGGGTGGATTATATAAGCCTGTCGCCCGTTTTGCGTACGGATACGCACCCCGATGCAATGCCAATGGGTTGGCAATGTTTTTCAGAGTTAGTTGCTTCCTGCTCTATGCCGGTATTTGCGTTGGGTGGAATGGGCGAGCCAGATATTAAACATGCTAAGGCTGCAGGGGCACAGGGAATTGCTGGAATAAGATTGTTTTTGTTGGCTCTAGAGTAACTACCCTGGAGGATTAAAAGCGTGAAGCACATCTTTTGAAATGTGGTTTGCTAGAAGTTCAGCTTATCCGAATCATCAAATTGAATAACAGGCTCACCGGGAATGGCATGCTCACCGCTTGACCAGGCACCCAGGTCGATTAACTTACATCGATCTGAGCAAAATGGTCGTGTGGGATTTTTGCTTGACCATGCAGTCGGCTTCTTACAGGTTGGACAGGTCAGAATACGGGCGTTGGGTTTATTTTTCTGTGTTTCAGATCGTTTAATGTCAGTCATCTCGATTATGAAATTTCCGCCAATTTAAGATAGTTCTGATGTAGTTTCTCTACCTCCTGATGAAGGTGTATCAGATCCCGGTCATTTACGATCACATCATCCGCTTTTTCAAGGCGTTGTTGTCGATCCGACTGTGCAGCGACAATAGCGCGTACCTGTTCTTCAGAGTTATTATCACGTGTCATGGTGCGCTCAACTTGCAGATCAACCGGCACGTCGATCACCAAAATACGCGCAGCAAGGGTCGCCTGTGATGTTTCCAGCAGTAGTGGGGAAACCAGTATGGAGTAGGGCGATTGACTGTTTTGCAATCCACCAATAATCTCTTCTGCGATCAGCGGGTGTAGTAATGATTCTAGCCACAGCCTGTCTTCTTCTGTCGCAAACACACGGGTTCGCATCATGGCACGATTAAGACCGCCATCTTCCAGAATCATATCTGGTCCGAAGTGTTCAGCAATTTTTTGTAGGGCGGGTTTTCCGGGTTCAACCACGGTTCTGGAAGCGACATCCGCATCCACTACGGTGATTCCCAGTTTTTCGAAATGATCTGAGGCAGCTGTTTTTCCGCTGCCGATACCACCGGTTAATCCAATTACTAGCATGTTGGTTGGCTCAAAAATGTTGGGAAACTCAAACCTTCTTAGACCTTATGTACTGAAGCACAATGGCTCAGGTGCAAAGGTTTCGTTTTATTGAAGTCCCGCAAATTGTAAATATGAGCTAACAAGTGTATCACCCCATAGCATTGCAATAAATCCTGCGGCAGCCAGATAGGGGCCAAATGGAATGGGAATCTCTTTATCTCGGCCTTTTATGACGATCATTGAGATACCGACTACCGCACCAACAAAGGCGGAGAGAAGAATGATTAACGGCAATAGCTGATACCCAAACCAGGCACCTAGTGCAGCCAGAAGTTTGAAGTCACCATATCCCATTCCCTCTTTTCCAGTGAGCAGTTTAAATGCCCAGTAGACCAGCCATAAACTTAAGTAACCGCCAATTGCTCCGCAGACTGCATCCTCGATAGATACAAATTGACCGAACAGGTTAGCAATCAGACCAAGCCATAGAAGGGGCAGGGTAATATTATCCGGAAGTAATTGATGATCAACATCTATCAGCGTCAGGGATATCAGGCTCCATAAAAACAGAAGCGCGAAAAGTGTTTGTGTGGTCACACCAAAATGCATTGCAACGCCGCCAGCCAATAATCCGCTGATTAGTTCTACCAGTGGGTATCGAGCCGAAATTTTTTGTTTGCAGTTTGAACATTTTCCTCTCAAAAACAGGTAGCTGATGACAGGGATATTTTGCCAGGCTCGAATTTCCTGTTTGCAGCCTGGGCAATGGGAACCGGGCCAAATCAGATTATAAGAGTTGTCTTGTTCTTTGTTTTCAGTGTTGGTGTCGGAAGAGTCGGCGTTTTCAGAGTCTTCTAGTAGTAATTTGCACTGGTCCGTCCATTGCTTCTCCAGCATGATCGGCAATCGGTGGATGACTACATTAAGAAAGCTTCCAACAAGCAATCCAAGGACAAAGACAACAGCAATAAAAACAGTTGGGTTAGCAGCTAGATAGGGGAGCATAGAAATAGATACAGAGGATTGCAGTTCAAAACGCTCTGTTCAGAGGGTTTTGAACTGGAGGCTGAATGCCTAGGAGCCTGTCGGTAAACCCGTTAGATCGCGTTACCCATCTGGAATATCGGCAGATACATCGCCATAACCAATCCACCAACAAGTACACCCAATACAGCCATGATCATTGGTTCCATCATGGCCGAGAGGCTATCCACAGAATCATCCACTTCATCTTCGTAGCGGGTAGCCACACGATCAAGCATCTCGTCCAGAGCGCCGGACTCTTCACCAATACCAACCATTTGAACCAACATGGATGGGAACACTTTGGCGTTCTTCATCGCGAATTGAAGTTGTTGCCCTGAAGTTACATCATTACGAACTTTGTAAACCGCTTCTTCATACACAATATTACCGGTCGCACCCGCAACGGAGTTCAGCGCATCCACCAAAGGTACTCCCGCCGCAAAGGTAGTGGAAAGCGTACGAGCAAACCTGGCAACGGCAGACTGGTCGAGAATAGGGCCAATTACCGGTAGCTTAAGTACCAGGCGGTCAACTGAATGGGAGAATGACTCGGAGCGTACCATAGCCTCCTTAAATACCATAAAAAGAGCGACAATAATGACTAATGCAACAAGCCACCATTCCTGAACAATTTCTGATAGCCCAACCACAAACTGTGTGAAGACCGGCAATTCCGCACCAAAGCTGGCGAAAATAGTTTCGAATGTAGGCACTACTTTTATCAGCAATATTGCGGTAACGATAACCGAAATTATGATGATGGTAATGGGGTATTTCATCGCTTTTTTGACTTTGGTTTTTGTTGCTTCGGTTTTTTCTTTATAGGTTGCCACCCGATCCAGCATGGTATCCAGGGAGCCGGAATCTTCACCAGCTCCTACCAGGCTGCAATAGAGGTTATCGAAATGCCTCGGATGTTTTGCAATAGCGGCAGCAAAGCTATCACCACCGGCAACATCATTTTTGATCTGTATTACTAATTCAGCCATTGAGCGGTTATCAAGCCCATCCGCGACAATCTCAAAAGATTGTACCAAGGGCACACCGGTTTTCATCATGGTCGCAATCTGGCGAGTAAAATCAGCAACATCACCTGGCTTGATTTTCTTTTTTCGTGCGCCCAAAAGTGGTTTAGATTTCTTCTTAACTTTGCCAGGAATTACCCCCTGGGCCCGGAGCTGGGCCTTGACCAGAGCAATGCTCATACCTTCCATTTCACCATTTGTTTTTTGACCATTTCGGTCTTTTCCGCTCCAGGTGAACGTCTGACGTGCTGATGTGCTGGTTGCCATGATTAATCCTTCGTAACGCGGTTAACTTCTTCCAGGGTGGTAATACCCTGTCTGATTTTCAATAATGCAGACTGTCTAAGATCGTTGTAACCTTCTACTTTGTGAGCCTGCTCTGCAATGTCGATCGAGTTTCCGTTTGACATGATAATACTGCCAAGCTTTGCGGAAATAGGCACAACTTCATAAATACCCACACGTCCTTTATAGCCGTTATTACATTTATCGCAACCAACAGCTGTATAAAGTGCCAAGTCAGTCAAATCTTCTTCCCGGAATCCTTCTTCAAGCAGAGTTTCGTCCGGAATGGTGATGGGTTCTTTACAGTGCTCACATAATTTTCTGGCAAGCCGTTGCGCAATGATCAGGCTAACGGAGGTCGCGACATTAAAAGCAGGAACACCCATATTGCTTAGTCGGGTCAGAGTTTCAGCTGCGCTATTGGTGTGAAGGGTAGACAATACTAGGTGACCTGTTTGAGCCGCTTTAATAGCTACTTCCGCCGTCGCCAGGTCTCGTATCTCGCCGACCATGATAATATCTGGATCTTGCCGTAGAAAAGCTCTTAATGCTTCAGAGAAATCCAGCCCAACCTTGTAGTTCATATTGACCTGGTTAATCCCTTCCAGATTAATCTCTACGGGATCCTCCGCAGTCGAGATATTGCGTTCGTCCGTATTAAGAATATTGAGGCCAGTATAAAGTGAAACTGTTTTACCACTACCAGTCGGCCCGGTAACTAGAATCATACCCTGGGGCCGGTGCAGCGCTTTCATGAAAAGCTCTTTTTGATCCGGCTCATACCCGAGTGAGTCAATACCCATTTGGGCACTGGTTGGGTCCAGGATACGCAGTACTATTTTTTCGCCCCAAAGGGTAGGCAATGTATTCACCCGGAAATCGATCGCACGGTTTCTCGAAAGTTTCAGCTTGATTCGGCCGTCCTGGGGGACTCGCCTTTCTGAAATATCCATCTGGGACATAACCTTAAGGCGAACGGTAATTCGTGCAGCAATATTTTGTGGTGGGCGGGTGCGCTCATGCAAAACCCCATCGGTACGAAACCGTACACGGTAGCTTTTTTCGTAGGGCTCAAAATGAATATCGGAGGCACCAATTTTAATGGCATCCAGCAGAACCTTGTTTATAAAACGGACTATAGGTGTTTCATCAACCTCGGCAGCATCGTCTTGATCGTCGTTCTCTTCGTTGACTGCAGAGATGTCCAGCCCTTCAAGATCAGCATCATCAAACCCATCAAGATCAATCATTTGATCTTCGCTTTTCTCCAGGAACTGCTCAATCGTGTGTGTGAGTTTGTCCTCTTCAACTAGTATTGGCTGGGTGCTGATACCCGTGTGGAAGGTGAGCTCGTCAAGTGCTCTAAGATTTGTCGGATCAGAAAGGCCTACGTAGAGGCGGTTTTCTCGTTTGAATAGCGGTATCGTATGGTGTTTCCGGACGAGTTTGATGTCAACTATGTCCCGGGGGAATAACTCCGCATCAAAGGCAGACAGGTCTAGTACCGGGGTACCAAATTGTGTCGACGCTGCGATAGCAATATCGGTGCTGGATGCCAGCGCATTCTGTACCAAATAGGAAACAAAAGGGGTTTTCGTCTCATTCGATTTCGACATTGCATCTCGAGCAATATCCTCCTCAAGAATGCCGTCGTCGACGAGACGTTTTGGTAACCCGTTTAGTGGTAGTGCGATTGCTTCCATCTGTACTCTTACAAAATTATTGTGGTTCAGTGGTCATACGTGGATCGAATATAGCACACAGGCTGGACCAACGAAGGCTGCAGCGCAACTCCAATATTAGCGTTATATATTGGATGCTTATGCCTTCAGTATAGTTCAATCGTTCTAACTATGTAGTTGGTTTCTGGGGCAGGTTGTTTTGTGTTCAACGGACGATTGGATATGAGTCATGTGCCCAAAAATTGCCTTGTTGTTCTGGGTCAATAAGTGACGTGGATGGTCACATTTGTGTTTTATCGCGCTGTTGGCCTGCCGGATTCGTATAGAAATTTTGACAAAACAAAGGCTCAGGTCTATTCCTTAGAGGTATGCGGTGCTCGATAATGGCACGTATGAATAGTTGGCATTGAGATTGCTTTGCCAATGATCAGTAGCTGGATTTATTGAGAATAACCGGACTTCAAAGGAAGGTTTAGCAATAGATCAAACTGGAATAATGATTTGAGTGGTTTCAATGCACGAAATTCATTTTCCGACTAAGCGTTTACTACTTGAGAAATATTTTTGTTAAAAACAGACGGAGAGTCTTTATGAAAACAATGCAAAAGGGTTTTACCCTAATCGAATTGATGATCGTAGTAGCGATTATCGGTATTTTGGCGGCGGTTGCACTGCCTGCTTATCAGGATTACATGATTCGTGCAAAAGCTGCTGAATTTCCGTTGGCTGCTAGCCCAGGAAAAAATGGATTGGCTGAGTGGGCTGCATTTAATTCTGGCGCTACTGTTACTTGGCCGGCTAGTGGAACCGTAGCTGGTGTACCACCGTCTTCAAACTCGGGTGAGTATGTTGATACAATCACCTTTGCCAGAGCAAGTGCCAATATGATTGGTGTGGTGGTGGTTTCTGGTTCTGTTGATGGGCATCAGATCATAATGAGGCAGGAAGGATTAAAAGATGGTGCGAAAGTGACATGGAGATGTACAGCGTTTGCGGGCACAAAATACTTGCCAGCGAACTGTCGTAATGACCCTTCGTAATACCCCTGCTATATAATATCAAATTGTACGTCTAGACTAAGAAAGGAACGCTTCAAAAGGGTATCGATTGTATCGATACCCTTTTTTTTGTGTATGAATAATATAATCCGCTTTGTTGTTTATATCGGGATTCTTGCTGGAATCTTGTCGGTCATGTTGTTTGTGTATCAGCCAGGGTTTTCTGGCCCGATGCTATTCGATGATCGGGCAAACCTGCAATCTGCCAAACTGTACGAATTGAATTGGCGCTCGTTGCTAGATGTAGCCACCCATAATTACAGTGGAATATTTGGAAGAAGTCTATCTTCTCTATCATTCGGTCTGACTCACTATTTTCACGGTGAGGGCACCTTTTATTTTAAGTATCACAATTTTCTAATCCATTGTCTTACTGCATTGGCGTTGTTTTATTTGGGGTATCGGCTGCTATTGCTAACCCGATATGCCAAAAATGCGCTTTTGATTGCGTCTATATCTGCAGTGATATGGGCGATTCATCCCCTCCATGTAAGTACTGCTCTGTATATAGTTCAACGGATGGCACAGCTTAGTGCTCTGTTTACCGTTTGCGCACTAATATGCTATGTGATCGGTAGAATCCGCATTGAAGAGGGAAGACGGTTTGGCCTGCTGACCATATTCGTTGGTTACCCTCTGTTTTTGGTTCTCGGGTTGCTTTCAAAAGAAAATGCAGCCCTCTGTACGCTTTATACCTTGATTATCGAGGGTTTCTTTTTTGTCTCGGCATCAGCGAGAAGGCAGGGCGGGCTGTCCTCAGCTGTTGATAGTAAGGGCGCTGCCACGCTCAAGCTGCGCAATCAATACCGATGGCTGATACGCTGCTGTTTCATCATTATTCCGTTAGTAATTGGTGCATTAGGCTTGCTGTATAAGCTGGATTCATTTCTTGCGGGTTATGAAGTTAGGCCTTTTAGCTTGTATGAGCGGTTACTAAGCCAGATTCATATACTATTTTACTATTTACAGTTGATCGTATTTCCACGTTTATCTGAATACTCGCTCTACCATGATGACTACCCGATAATACGTGAATTTGGATGGGGGACATTTGTTCGGCTTTCAGTGATTTTGGGGACTGTTGGGATATGTGTTCTGTCTATCGCTAAAAAGCAGACAAACGTCATTTTGTTTGGTGTAGCATGGTTTTTTGTAAGCCATGCAATGGAATCAACGATAATACCGCTGGAGATGATATTTGAGCACCGGAACTACCTGGCTGTTTTTGGATTGTCTCTAATTCTGTCAATTTTCTTCGTTTCAATTTTACCAAATCTTGTTAATAGCAAAATCTTCACATATAGCGTGTTGAGTGCAATTTGTATCCTGCTTTTGTTTGTATTGAGTGTGCGGGTAAATACCTGGAGGACAGACGAGCAGTTAACTTTGGTGAATGTGACTGCACATCCTTTATCAGCGCGGTCTCATACCGACAGGGCGAATACATTTGGTCGATACGGTAATGGTGAAGGGATGATAGAGCACCTTACAATTGCATATCAGCTGCAGCCATGGAACCCTGGTGCGGCAATACATCGATTATCTGCTGCCTGCGTGTTTGGTCTTCTTGATAGGTATATAGTTGAAGAAGCAATAAGCGCGGCAGATGGTGCATACTTGACGGCATATACGTCATTGGCAATGGATAATTTGATAACTAACATCAGCTTGGGTCGCTGTGTGATAAGTGAACAGGACATGTTTTTATTGTTGGAATCACTGGATTCCGGCGTCGCAGGGAAAAGCCAACAGAATCAAGCAAGAAAACAGTTTTTTTTGGCTCGGTACTACCAGCACCTTGGTGAAATTGAGAGTGCAATAAAAGCGTATGATCTCGCCATCGCTGTTGATCACTCGATGACTGCATATTCGTCATACAAAATCCGGTTTCTTATTGGAATAGGGATGTATGAAAAGGCAGAAAGTGATATTTTATTGTTAATTGAAAGAGATAAAGTTTCATCCCGAGATGGAACCGCGCGGATACAGTCACTATTCTCACTGTTATACAGCTCAAAACATGAAAAAAACTAATCAAGATAATACAAAAATGGGTCTCTTGTGATTATGCTGAGCATTATATTACCTGCCAAAAACGAAGAATATGGCCTCGAGATTGTGTTGCCAGAGTTAATAGAAAAATTTGACGATATTGAAATTATTGTGGTGGATGATGGATCTACAGATACAACTGTTGAAGTTTGCAAAAAATATGGCGTAACGGTTATTTCACACCCTTATTCAATTGGCAATGGTGCTGCGGTAAAAACTGGCGCGCGCCATGCCAGTGGTGAAACCCTGGTATTTATGGATGCAGACTCCCAACACAAACCTTCGGATATTAACGCATTATTGCTAAAAATGGATGAAGGGTTCGATATGGTGGTGGGCGCTAGAAGTAACTCCTCCCAGGCTAGCTATGGACGCTTGGTTGCAAACAAACTGTATAACCGAATGGCATCAGTCGTAGTAGGTCACAAAATTGAGGACCTTACATCTGGTTTTCGTGCAGTGAAAGCAAAAAAATTCAAAGAGTTCCTTTATCTTCTGCCAAATGGATTTTCATATCCGACAACCTCTACCATGGCCTTTTTTAGGAACGGGTACAGCGTTGCATACCATCCGATTCATGCGAATCAAAGAAAAGGAAAAAGCCATATTAATCCTTTGAAAGAAGGACTTCGGTTTTTGCTTATCATTATAAAAGTCGCAACGCTATATTCGCCTCTAAAAATATTTGCTCCCTTCGCGTTATTGAATTTTTCGACGGGAATTGGCTTATACGCATATACCTATTCAACAGCTGGCCGGTTTACGAATATGTCTCTTCTACTATTTATGGGGGCTATATTGATTTTTATATTTGGGTTGCTTGCTGAACAAATAACAACGCTTATGTATAAAAATGGTGATAAGTAAATCTGTATTCATTGGGCTTTTTGTCGATGCCAAATAAAAGGCTGTGAATTGTGGCAGACTTTCCAGCTTTAAATTCCACAAACTGCTTGTGCGTTGTAGTAACTTTTAATCCTGACAAAGCATTACGCGTTAGGCTAAAAAAACTTATAGAATTGTTCCAGTTTGTGCTTATTGTAGACAATTCATGCGAATCAGAACAAATCAAGAAAGTGGTCGCATACACAAAAGGCCTAGATTTAGTCCTAATAAAAAATACGAAAAATCTTGGCCTTGGAAGGGCGCTAAACCAGGGGTTTGAGTATGCTTTAGCCAATGATTTTTACTGGTGTGTTTTTTTTGATCAAGATACTGAGGTCTATCCTTTGTTTCTATCTTCTCTTCAAGATAGCCTTGATTCTCAAGGCTATCGACCTGCGATTATTGGTAGCAACTATATTGATGATCACGCTCATAAACCCAGATTCAAAGAGGGCCTAAAAGAAAAGTCTAAATATAGAAAAGTAAAAACGGTAATTACTTCTGGTTCTCTCATTTCAACAAGGCTTTATAGTGAAATTGGTGGGTTTCGGGAAGACTACTTTATCGATTCAATAGATCATGAGTATTGCCTGAGAGCACGTAAATTCAATCATGAGATCGTATTGAATACAAAAATTTCAATGAAGCATAGCCTTGGTGAGAAAAGGGTAGGGAAGGGGGCAATAACATCAATTCCAGAGCATGTCCCTATAAGAAAGTACTATATAGCAAGGAATACGATAGTGACGATTAGTACATATTGGTCGCATGAGAAAGCCTGGTGTCTAAAACAAATTTTTCGATTATTTATCGAGTTATTTTCTGTAATTTTGTTTGAATCGAATAAAAGAGTGAAACTGGAAGCGATACTTAAGGGAGTGATATATGGGCTAAAGGGCCGAATGGATGCATACAGTTAAAAACAAGAAGAGCAATACTGAAGAGTTGCTAATATTGGGTGTATACCTCGCTTCTTCGGGATATCCCAACGTTAAGTACCGGATTGAAGATCTTAAGAAAAACTATCCACTATGTAGAGAAGTTAATTTTCCAATGTGGCGGGAACAAGATTTAGATGATCCTAAGCGACATAGCACGGTGGTGAATATTGTTCGTGCGTTGTATGCGCATATATTCGTTATATCTTCCCTTTTGTTTTCAAGGCGACCTTCTGTAGCATATATTCCATATCCGGCAATATTCATCTGTTTTTTTATATCGTTTTTCCCTTCTCTTTTAAAGCCGAAACATCTCGTTATTGATATGTTTATATCCGTTTACGATTCAGCGGTAATTGATCGAAAATTATTTGGATCATCTCATATTATTGCGAAATTGCTAATGTGGGTGGAAAAGAGGGCGTTGGGAGTGGTGGATATCATTATTACTGATACCGATCTGAATAGTGATTACTATGCAGCTCTATTTGATGTCGATAGATTAAAGTTCGAGGCGATTCCACTGTCGACGGACGAAACTGGCCTGTTGATCACAGATAAGCCAACAAATGTTAAAAAAATTGAGGTGGTATTTGTTGGTACCCTAGTTCCTTTGCATGGGATTAAAACTATTGTAGATGCTATAGAGTTACTGGTTTTGGATGACAGAATTCATTTTACAATTGTTGGTGACGGGCAGGACCGATCTGCACTTGATCTATATTCGAAAAAAAACCCCGACCAAGTCAGATGGATTAAAAACTGGCAAAACGAAATGGAGATCGCGAAGTATATATCGGCGGCTGATATATGCTTGGGTATTTTTGGAGGAGGCGATAAAACTCAAAGAGTTTGTCCTTTTAAGTTGTACTTATATATGTCACATGGGAAATCGGTAATAACCTCTGATACAAAATGTATGCAGGCAATGTTTAGTGATAAAAGTGAGTGCCCGATTCACTTGGTGCCTAGTGAAAATCCTCAGAAATTGGCTAAAGCTATTCAGGTGCTATCTGATGATCAAATTACTAGAAAACGTTTAGAAATCATATCGCGTGAATTTTATTGGAAATTTATGGCGAACCAACTAGGAATGGCCAAACTTTTTAAAAAATTGAACGTAATGTAATGGGTTCGTTTTAGGGGCTTAGTAAATTTGGCTACTACCCGATGGCTTCACAAATCCCTATTTAAATTTGAAAAACGTCTTAGTAACGAACACAATTCCTTGTATTAATACTGTCTCTTAT
>JAHRWD010000088.1 GCA_019090315.1 Pseudomonadales bacterium | reverse complement strand
GCTGCGGTACCGCAGCCCACCAGTGTGCGGAGGCTATTGTTGGGTAGTTTGAGCCATTGGCCAATAAGACTGCTACCGGTGGCACCGAGGTGTACAGCGGGACCTTCACGGCCAACGGACTGGCCGCTGATAATGGCTACAACGGCTCCGACGAATTGCAAAATACCATTTTGCAGGGGAAGGTATCCCTGATGATTGTGCAGGCGCTCAACCACATAGGCGACCCCGGCCTTTCGTTTATCATCACGAAAATAGGTAAATAGAAGGCCGATCAGCAGGGCGCCCACCAGGATAAACAGAATACGTGTTGATCTATCGAGCCCTTCAAAGTTCTCAACGATGCCATCGGGCATCCACAGGGTTGCGGGGGTATCGAGCACAAAACGGAATAGCTCGATTACGCCACCCGTGACTAACCCTGAAAGCAGCCCGAGAATCACCAGCTGCGGAAGCGCGTCAATTTTCCCCAGGCCAAAACGAAATCGGCGAATTTGGCGATTAAGGCGCAGCCGAATCAGACGCAGGGCGACGATTATGGGTTTGTTGAAAGATTTGTTGGAGTTGGCCAAAAAAAAGAGCGCGCTATTGAGAAAACAGAGTCGAGTATATTCTGTTTTGCCTTGATCACGGTAATTCAGGTTTGTACTACAGGCTTCATACAACCGAAATATTTGCCGGGTAGGATATATCCAACTGCTGAAGAGCGGATTAAATACTGATGTAGTTTACCTTAGGTATGGCAATCAGCGAAGAAGTTGCTTGCGATGTCCAGGCTGGCCTTTTAGCGAATGTCAGCAAATAACACCCGATTTCACAAAGCCCTCCACGACATTCTCCGACGTGGAACGTTTAAGCCACTCCTTTGGGAGTGGCTTTTTTTTGCAATCGAGTTTGGGGTTTAGATCGCCGTTTTACCATAGCCGGATTTTGGTTTAGTGGGTGGATCCGCCATTACATGATCATCGATATGGGTGATCGAGCCGCCTTTTTTTAGAAAAATTGCCATCTCTGATTCGATGGTCCTACGCATCTCGTTTCGAACTTCGTCATGAATCAGAGGTGCGTGTTCGACGGGTTCCACTGAAGCTCCACTCGAAAAATGATTTGTACCAGAATCCATGCTGATGGCCTCGCTCTTTTTTAAAACTGAAAGTGATTATGTATAGTTATTTATAGAGCAAAATGAGGATTTAGCAAAAAATTGGACCAGTTAATCGGGTATTTGGTTATAAAGTTACGATTGCAGGATTTTTTGTTTGTTTATTAAGCAGTTGCGAGCAGATTGATTGGCGTACCATTGCAGAAATGACCGACGTTTTTTGCCACAGTGTTGATTAGTCGTTGCCTTGCTTCGTGACTACCCCAATAGACAGGCTAAATAGAGGTCATCCGGCCAAAGGCTATCTGAATCGAGCAGAACACCTTTCACCGAACTATTGTTTCGCGGATAAGCGAAGAAAAATGGGCAAAATTAGCCCACAAAAAATGCAGAAGTTAGACCGCGTCGGAACCTGTTTCACCGGTACGAATTCTCATGATTTGACCCAAATCAGTTACGAAAATTTTACCGTCACCAACTTTACCGGTATGCGCAGATTTGACGATTGCATCTACTACCGAATCTACCTGACTTTCATCAATTGCGATATCGAGTTTAACCTTGGGTAAAAAGTCCACCACGTACTCTGCACCACGGTACAGTTCGGTGTGTCCTTTCTGACGTCCAAAACCCTTCACTTCCGTTACGGTTACACCTGAAACACCAATTTCGTTTAGTGCTTCTCTTACATCATTCAGCTTGAAGGGTTTAATTACTGCGGTTACTAATTTCATATCTTCACCATTTTAACATCGCGCAACATGCGCAAATCATTCACTGCATATTTTTTGTTTTTATTTTGCTTAGCCGTGATAGTAAGGATCAACCACCAAACTATCAATAGATCAGCCAAAATTACCCCATATCAAACAGGTATTTAATTTATCCGTTTGTATGGCCTATGACTATCGCGGATGAAATAGCCATGCAAAAAAAAACCCCGCATAAGCGGGGCTAAAAGTTTAACTGTTGAAAGTTATCCGCTCTATATATTAAGGAGCATTGGTAAACTCAGGATAGGCTTCCATTCCACATTCGGAAAGATCCACACCTTCGTACTCTTCTTCTTCGGAAACTCGAAGACCAACCACCATATTGAGGATCGCCCAAACCACCAGGCTCGCTCCAAAGACCCAGCCAAATATGGTTGCAGCACCAATCAGCTGACCGACGATGGTAGCGCCATCATTGGTCAGCGGTACCAACAACAGTCCAAGCAAACCACAGGTTCCGTGAACTGAGATCGCACCAACCGGATCATCAATTCTCAACTTATCCAAAGCGAGAATACTGAATACCACCAGCGTACCGCCAGCCATACCAAACAGAGTCGCTTCTAACGCACTTGGTGTTGAAGGTTCTGCTGTAATCGCAACCAGACCTGCTAGTGCACCATTCAACAGCATGGTTAAATCAGCTTTTCCGAACATCAAACGCGCTACTATCAATGCTGCAATCGCACCACCGGCAGCCGCTGCGTTTGTATTCAGGAATACCATCGCAACGCTGTTAGCATTCGCAATATCACCAAGCTTCAGTACTGAGCCACCGTTAAAGCCAAACCAGCCCATCCACAAAATGAATGTGCCTAATGTTGCCATTGGCAGGTTTGCACCAGGGATCGGGTTAACTGATCCGTCAGCGTTGTACTTACCCTTACGTGGGCCAAGTAACAATACACCCGCTAGCGCTGCAGCGGCACCGGCCATATGTACAATACCGGAACCGGCAAAGTCAGAGAAACCAAGGTCACCAAGGTTGTACAGGCCAAATACATCTCCGCCACCCCAGGTCCAGTTACCCTCTAATGGGTAGATAACGCCTGTCATGACGACTGCAAATGCAAAGAAAACCCAAAGTTTCATTCGCTCAGCAACGGCACCTGAAACGATCGACATCGCAGTAGCAACAAAGACCACCTGGAAGAAGAAGTCAGAAGCAGTTGAATAGATTGAACCACCGCCGAAACCATCTTCACGCGCGGCAAATTCACCAAGTACAGCAGTCGTATCTACAGTCTCGATACCCGAAAGGAAGTAGCTACCACCGTACATCACCGCGTAACCGCAGCCCATGTACATCATGCATGAGATCGCATACAGACCCATATTTTTAGTCAGGATCTCAGTTGTATTTTTTGAACGAACTAATCCAGCCTCTAACATAGAGAAACCAGCAGCCATCCACATCACCAGGGCACCACACATCAAGAAATAGAAGGTGTCCATGGCGTATTGCAATTCGAAAACATTATTTTCCACAATCAACGCCCCTTAAAAATTTATTAGTATATTTGTTCAGTACAATTAAATTGCTTCGTCGCCGGTTTCACCGGTACGAATTCGCAACACTTGCTCAAGCTCGGAGACAAATATTTTGCCGTCGCCGATCTTCCCGGTATTCGCAACTTTAGAGATTGCGTCGATCACCTGATCGAGCAGGTCTTCAGAGATAGCAATATCAAGCTTCACCTTAGGCAGAAAATCTACAACGTATTCTGCGCCACGGTACAGCTCGGTATGCCCTTTCTGGCGACCAAAACCTTTTACTTCCGTTACGGTAATGCCCTGTACGCCGATTTCGGATAATGCTTCCCGAACGTCATCCAGCTTAAAGGGTTTGATAACAGCGGTTACTAATTTCATTCTTGTATACCCCGTTTATTTTTTTGCTCCCAGGAAAAAATCACAAAGGAGCCCTTTTTTATTTTCAATCTATTCCATGCCGACGCGTTGAAACGCAAAGGGCGCAAAAAAAGATCACTGGCGTAACAGAAGCAAAAGATACGCCAATTACCCTGATTGTTTGAATAGCGCCCAATTTGATGCCATGTTGGATCTCTTTTCTTTGGTTGGGCAATGGCTGCCTGCCCTCATATGGGGCGATGCAAGTATGTCGCACTACGACGGCACACAATTCGACAGGCCTGGTCTGTACAAGAGTGGAGAAGTTGTATGCTTGCATTTCCAGTAGCTTTCGCCAAAATGGAGCGCGCATTTCAGGTTAGACCCGTATGTGGGTCGTTAGTCAGAACCAAACATCCTGAGACTTCTGCATAACGTAGCGAGCGCAGTAGTTATGCTGCGGTTTCACCCCATTAAAGCAATAAGAAAGGACGCATAAATGACCACCCCAAACTCCGCCCTTGAATTCTATAGCAGTAATGGTTGGGCCAATCGAGTTGGAATCTCGATTCAATCCGCCAGCAAAGAACAGGTTTCAATTTATCTACCCTACGACGAACAGAACCTCAACGCCCCCGGTGGTGTAGTACACGGCGGAGTCATCGGCACGTTGATACATGACGCAGGCTACCTATTAACCCAGCTTCATTATCCGGATACACCCTCCGCTCTGATCAAAGCGCTGGATATTCAGGTCAACTATATTACTGCTGCCTTTCAGGCCGACCTGACCGCAACCGCAAAACTGGTTCGGTCATCACGAGCGCTAGCCTTTATTGATGTTGAGGTGACCAACAAACAGGGCGCTGTTGTGGCCCGCTCCCACGCGCTATACAGAATTGCTGGCGCGGACGAAGACGTAACCGATCTGCACTCCCAGGGCCTCTACGATATTGCCGTCGGTGGCGACGTACCCTACGGCGAGTTTGCAGAAAAAATTAACCCCAATGTTGCACGTCATGCACCGGGTCTGTTCGTTACTGGTTGGGCGCCAAGCCAGGTACGCCTGAAGCTTGATAACCTCAAGGAAAACCAGGATCACGACGGAATTATCGCCCCCGGTCTGCAGATGTTAGTGCTGGATGATGTCGGTGTATTTGCATCTTTTTCACGGGTTCGCCCCGGCGGTAAACCTGCTTCCACAATCGATCTAAAAATCAGCTTCTGCCAAACACCGACCGATGAAAACGTGATCGGCTATGGCCACTGCATAAAGCAGCAAAATCAGGTGATCAACAATCAGGTGCTGATGTTTGGTGAAACCAGCCACAACCTGATTGCGATCGGGACGATGACTTTCTGGGCTCCGTAATTCACAATAATCAGAGCGTGCAAACCAACGTAGGCAAACCATGAAAGAAAAAATCAGCGACAAGCTATTCAATAGCGTTAGCGAAAAACTCGAAGGCCTACTGCCTGATGATGGGCCTTCGATTCGCGATGAATTTAACAAGAATCTGAAGGTTGCCATTCAGGGTGCTATTTCACGGCTTGATCTGGTCACCCGTGAAGAGTTCGACGCTCAAACCATCGTGCTGCAGCGTACTCGCAGCATGATCGAAGAGCTGGAAAAACAAGTATCAGAACTGGAACAACGGCTAGCAGACTAGCCCTAAAAATCACGTCAGGCAAAAGGAAAAGCCTTGTCACTCGCAATAGTTTATACACGCGCCCGCGTCGGCATAGACGCGCCATTGGTTACCGTAGAGGTTCACCTCAGCAACGGCCTGCCCGGGCTTTCAATTGTCGGGCTACCGGAAACCGAAGTTAAAGAAAGTAAAGATCGGGTCCGTAGCGCACTGCTAAACGCCAACTTCGAATTCCCCGCCCGCCGTATCACCATCAACCTTGCACCTGCGGATCTACCCAAAGAAGGCGGTCGTTTCGATCTGCCGATCGCGCTTGGAATTCTCGCAGCCTCACAACAGATATCGAGTGATTTTTTGCAGGATTATGAATACCTTGGCGAACTCGCGCTTTCCGGCCAGTTGCGGCCCGTTCAGGGAGCGCTTCCCGCAGCCATCAGCTGC
The DNA here is from genome assembly GCA_019090315.1 of Pseudomonadales bacterium. Taxonomy (GTDB): domain Bacteria; phylum Pseudomonadota; class Gammaproteobacteria; order Pseudomonadales; family JAHRWD01; genus JAHRWD01. The sequence continues at coordinate 2,313 of JAHRWD010000088.1, read as the reverse complement.
AACGGCGACCAACGTGCATTGTTTGTACCTACTGAAAATGGCGACGAAGCCGCACTGGCAAATGATTCACGGGTCTACACTGCCGGACATCTTCTAGACGTATGCGCGCATCTGAATGGCGAAAAACCGATACCCCAGCACCAAACCCTGTTTCATAACAGTCAGCAGACGGAGCTGGATCTGCTCGATGTAAAAGGCCAGCATCAGGCCAAACGAGCATTGGAGATCGCCGCCGCCGGCGGCCACAACCTGCTGATGATCGGCCCACCGGGTACCGGAAAAACCATGCTGGCCAGCCGACTGCCGGGCATATTGCCACCGCTGGATGATCAGGAAGCACTTGAAGTGGCTTCGGTTCAATCGGTATCCGGACAGTTTGATCCACTACAACAGTGGCGCAAACGCCCCTTTCGCACACCTCATCACACCGCCTCCGGTGTAGCTCTAGTCGGGGGCAGTAGCTCGCCAAAACCGGGTGAAATATCCCTTGCCCATAAAGGTGTTTTGTTTCTGGATGAGTTGCCAGAATTTAGCCGCAAGGTATTAGAAGTGTTGCGCGAACCTCTGGAATCCGGTGAGATCACTATTTCAAGGGCGGCAAGGCAGGTACGGTTTCCGGCGGACTTTCAACTGGTTGCAGCGATGAACCCCTGCCCCTGCGGATACGCCGGAGACGCTTCGGGCCGTTGCCACTGTAGTTCACAGCAAATTGAACGATACCGGGATCGAATATCCGGCCCGTTGCTGGATCGTATCGATCTACACCTGACCGTTCCAACCCTGCCAAAAAGTGCTTTATCAAAAACCGACCTACACACCGAGCCAAGTGCTGCCGTGCTAGGCCGGGTTACCAGCGCTCGACAGTTTCAACTTAAGCGACAACAAAAACCCAACCGAGAACTCACTACCAGCGAGCTTGAGCAGCACTGCAAGTTAACCGCCGATAACCAAAAGCTGCTCGAAACCGCAATGGAAAAACTCAACCTGTCAGCCCGTGCCTATCACCGCATTATTAAAGTAGCCCGCACCATTGCAGATCTTGAAGGCCAAACTGAAATAGCCCAGCCTCATCTCAGCGAAGCGATCAGCTACCGCACCCTCGATCGAAAGTAATACCCGGCTCGGCACAAACAGCGCGCATAAAAAAGGGGCCTTCACCCCCTTCTATATTACATCCTACAATTCATCTATCCGGCTGCCATACTAGCAGCTGAAATAACTACTTACCGCTATCAGCCATATAACTGATTGCCGCCTTCAACTCATCGTCGCTACAGCTCATGCACATGCCCATAGGTGGCATAGCGTTTAGCCCTTTCTTCGCGATGGCCAACATGCCATCAAGACCTTTTTCAGATCGAGCAGCCCAGGCAGCCCCGTCACCCAACTTAGGTGCGCCGGCGGTACCTCCAGCGTGGCACATAGCGCAGGACTTCTTATAGGTTTCTTCACCGGTAGCCCCGGTAGCGGCCACTTCCATTTCAGCAGCAGGTGCAGTTTCTTCCACGCTAGCAGGTTCATCCGCTGGGGCTGCTTCACTGGCAATCACTGCTTTCCTGGCAGTTGGTGCTTTGCAATCCTGGCCTTCAATACAGACCGAACCCGCTGGTTGGATACGCTGCAATATCTCATCATCAGATGCCAACACAAAACCAGAACCCACCAACAGCAAAATCGCGCATGAAACTAACTTTTTGCCTGCGCCACTAAATGAAAAACCTTTTAACATCTCAACACCTCAAATGAATAACTTGCGCGACCGAGTGTTCGGCCAACTAAAAACCCGAGCATTATAGCGATAAAAACAACCCAGCGTAGCGCTGATCGAATCCACCGCAAACCGGAGCCAAACAATATAGAACTATATCGGTTAACTAGTTGCGATCCAGACAGACAAATAGTGGACTGATCAAGCGCAGAGGCGTACCATGGCGACCTTCACGAAAACCCAGTTTTGCGCCCGTAGCTCAGCTGGATAGAGTAACTGGCTTCGAACCAGTTGGTCGCACGTTCGAATCGTGCCGGGCGCGCCAAATTTCGCTAGAAAAATCAATAAGTTAGCGGTTTAGCTGGCTAGCCTTGGTTGTCTTATTACCAGCAGTGCCGGACTTTTGCCGGACTTCTCCTGACAGACCTTATTTACCGCGTTTATCAGTTCCTCCACCTCTGGTGCTGAGTAGTGTGTAGTGATGTCTCCGTTCCGATGACCCAGTAGTACTTTGCGCGTTTCTAACGCGACTCCCGCAGCGCGTAAGCGTCGGCCAAAAGTATGTTTCAGGTCATGAACCCGTACATGCTTTAGACCTACTTTCG
>JAHRWD010000004.1 GCA_019090315.1 Pseudomonadales bacterium | reverse complement strand
GTTCGTTTCCAGCTCCCTGTCACCTACAACAAGTATGTAAGGAACCTTCTGAATTGTATGCTCGCGTATTTTAAATCCTATCTTCTCGTTTCTCAAGTCCGAAGAAACACGAAAGCCCCTTTCAGTGAGCTTTTCGGCTGTTTTTTTACAAAATTCAGCCTGATTATCGGTAATATTGATAACCATCGCCTGAACGGGCGCCAACCAGGGTGGAAGTGCCCCAGCAAAATTTTCGATCAAGATGCCAATAAAGCGCTCAAAAGAACCCAATATTGCCCGGTGCAACATGACCGGCGTTTGCCGTGAACCATCTTCCGCAACATATTGTGCATCCAGTCGGCCCGGCATTGAGAAGTCGACCTGAATGGTTCCGCACTGCCAAACTCGACCCAAACAATCTTTCAAAGAAAATTCGATTTTCGGACCATAAAATGCGCCTTCGCCCGGCAGCAAGTCCCAGGCCAGGTCTTTGGCATCAAGCGCCGCTGCTAATGCGGCCTCTGCTTTATCCCAATCTTCATCAGAACCGACACGTTTAACCGGTCGAGTAGAAAGCTTTAGCAATACCTCGTCAAAACCAAAATCAGAATAGACGCTATAAAGAAGATCGATAAAGGTAGCAACCTCTTCCTGAATCATCTCTTCGCTACAGAAGATATGCGCGTCATCCTGAGTAAAGGAGCGTACCCGCATCAAACCATGCAAGGTTCCGGAGGGTTCGTTTCGATGACATGAGCCAAATTCAGCCAGCCGCAATGGCAGATCCCGATAGCTCTTTAAACCCTGATTAAAAACCTGCACGTGGCAGGGGCAGTTCATCGGTTTTACCGCATATTCACGATTTTCCGATTCGGTGGTAAACATCTCATCACCAAACTTATCCGCATGACCTGATTTTTCCCACAGACTGATATCAACCAGCTGTGGTGTATTAATCTCCTGGTAGCCGTTGTTACGCTGAACATCGCGCATATATTGTTCGACCACCTGATAGATAGTCCAGCCCTTGGGGTGCCAAAACACCATACCTGGAGCTTCTTCCTGGCTATGAAACAGGCCAAGCTGTTTGCCGATTTTTCGATGGTCGCGTTTGCCCGCTTCTTCGATACGCCGAACATATTGTTTGAGTGCTTTTTTATCGCCCCAGGCGGTTCCGTAGATACGCTGCAACATTTCGTTGTCGGAATCGCCGCGCCAATAGGCTCCGGCCACTTTTGTTAATTTGAATACTTTGATATGGCCCGTTGATGGCGCGTGTGGGCCACGGCATAGATCAATAAAACCACCCATTTGGTAGAAGGAAAGATCTTCATCACCGGGAATACTATCGATAATTTCGACTTTGTATTTCTCACCCTTCTCTTCGAACAGGGCAACGGCGTCGGGCCGAGATAGCACTGAACGCTCCACCGGAATATTTTGCGCGGATAGCTCAACCATTTTTTTCTCGATCTGCTCGAGATCTTCCGGTGTGAAAGCACGCTCAAAAGCAAAATCGTAATAGAAGCCATCTTCAATAACCGGGCCGATGGTGACCTGTGCGCCGGGGAAGAGCTCCTGCACCGCCATCGCCATCAGGTGGGCACAGGAGTGGCGGATAATCTCCAGGCCTTCCGCATCCCGACCAGTGACAATCGCCAATTCTGCATCCTGGTCAATCAGGTAACTGGTATCTAGCAACTCGCCGTTAACTTTTCCAGCCAGTGCGGCTTTGGCCAAACCTGGGCCAATATCAGCGGCAACTTCCAGGATAGTGACGGGGTTTTCAAACTGACGTTGGCTGTCATCAGGCAGTGTAATGGTAGGCATATTCGGCTCTCTTCAGTGGTGACCCCTACTAAAGGCCACTTGTTGTTATGTTGAGGTCTCGTTATGTGAAACAGATAAACTTGGAAACCGATTGTGAATCGACAACGCTTTATTGGCGAGCCGATAAAAATCAGGGCGCGGAATTATATCAGAGCTTACTGTTCAAACGTATCGTTCTGTCACCAATACATGTTTGTTGGAGTACTAGCCTGATAACAATTTATTGAGTGATCCTTCTAGATTCTTTTTGTAGTATAAAAAGTGGAAGCAACTCAGGCGATCGGTAGCAATTTGGGTCGAAAGATCCAGATCTGTAATGTAGCAAGGGTATCTCTCGCCATTTTTTCGCAGCGAGAGTACATGTTCTACAATACGGCTATACAGCTTGCTCCCGTATTCAATACTTGAGAACTCTTTATTATCGCAATACAAACTATAGTGGGGGGCAACAACTGTCCCCGTTTCCACCATCGCCCGGATATGCAGATATGAATTAGCTCCGCCGCTCTGTGGTGCGCTCCTGCTTTCAATGGTCGGTGGGCGTTTGCCACCCTGAGGAACAATTTCGTAATATCGAACCCGATTTTCCGGAAGATTGGCATGGGGGGATGCGCTATCCAGCCGCGCCATAATCGATTCCACAAAGCGCTGAAATGGTACCAACAGGTTTTCCTGATTATAGAAACCGGTTTGGTACTGGATCAACGCGCCGTTTTCATCAACCACGTAGATCTGCGCAGTTTCTTCGTTAACTCGAAAAAAGAACTGAATAAATCCTTTTCTACAGCTTTTGTAGACCGCTGCCAGCTCGGAATCCCCCATACTGTAACGATCAAAAATTACCGGGCTGTAGCTGGTTTGATGCTGTTCAAGGCCCGCTAACAAAGCGTTATGATTATCAAATATTCGGTACCGAAAGTGATCATCAGTGTATTGAAAGCAGCAATACTGCTGTCCTATTTTCAATATATATCGCTTTTGCCTATCGGTTTCCCAAACCGAATAGCAGGCGAATAGATCCTCAAAAAGTTGATCCATGCGCATCTGTATCGTGGTGGCATAACCGGCGGAAAAGCACCGAATGTCTAATCTTGCGGCGGGGCCGGTGCGGGTGGACCAGCTCTGCAAATGATCACGCAGGAAATCCAGCAGCGCCAGTGGCCCCTCATACGCCTGACATGTTACTTCGTTCCAGCTATTCAGCGTCAACTGGTCGATTGAGACCACAAGGTTTCGGCTTACGCCGCTGTAATCCAATGCATTATTGCGATCGCTTAACCGTTGCACGCCTTTCTTTCTAAGGTCTGCCATCGGGTGTATGCCCATATTTACCACCACAACGTATTGTAGTGGTGATGCGACATGTAAAAAATTCTGTTGTGGTGGCTTCGGTAGCGGTTGCGGCATCAGCTGATGGAGCATCATCAAAATATCGTGCAACTCATACGTCGTCAATTCACTACTGTCTTGCTCCAGCTGTATATGAGTGGTGAGATCAATCACGCCATTGATAAAACACCAGGCGAGCACCTCTAGTGCCGTTTTTGCCTTGTTAACTACCTCATATTCGTTGCCGCCTGTAGCTATACCGACCTGCCAATATCTCTGATCAGCGGTTTGGCCACATTCCCTAATTTCGATTTTTTCCTCTAACGTGCCAGGCATGGCAGCCTGACCCACTCGATCAATTTTACCTGTTTTGCGTTCATACGCTGCGTACAGCTTGCGCCCGAGAATACTCAGCTCATTAGCATCTGCGACTGGCTGAACAGAGTGCTTGCGGGCAAAATCTGAAATAAAACGGTAACTATGGGTCAGCTCATTCACCAGCTGATTCTGTTCCTGGGAAACCCTGGTGATTTTCCAGTTATCTCTGCTATCAAGGTTAATGAAGCTGGCCATTGTCCCAACCCCATTCACGTATCAGTTGCTCCATCAGCTTTCGTCGCCAGGATTTTTGATGCTCAGCAATAGACCGGCTCAGCTTTAACCCAACCTTTAGATAGAAGCATCGACGTACCAGTTCGAGCCGCTCGCTCTCTCCTCGCGCGGACAAATAGCCCTCAATTGCCCGATAAACCATCACATAGGGATCAAGCTCATTCAGCTCCAGCTGATCGTTGTAGATAGCTCGCTTGAACTGAATAGCCAGAGGATCACCGTCAAGATAGCGGCTGGCATATACCTCATTCAAAAGCAGTTTGAGAACCGATTTGTGCGGTGTCTCGATACCTTTATAGAGCTGCCAGATACTAGCGCCAACAAACTCCTCTGCGGGTATCCCGACAATTGCACCAAAATCCGTAGTTTCGGTCGATTTTATGTAGCGCTTGTGGGTGAGGGTTTTGGTAAAAAAAGTATATTCGTCCTCACTATCAGCAGGCACCAACCACCAGACCGGGTAACGACCAGCGACCAGTAATCCGGTACGATAAAATTCATCCAGCAAAAGGAAGTGCTGGGTAGAGCCCGATCCATCGTCACTGATACCATCATGCTTCTGCAGCTTGAACAGCTGATAATCGATCACAAAAAAATGTACTTCGAGCTGAAATTCTTCCGCCCATCGCTCGATCTGCCTCGCCTTTGAGCGTAACTCGGCCACTTTTTCATCCGAGATTCCCGGCCTGTGACATACCCAGATATCCAGATCACTGGTGCGGGAGTGGCCAATGGTGCCGCAACTACCCATCAGATGAATGGCGTAAATTTCACCCTGACTATGGGGATTATGAAGATACTTAAAACTACGGGCGATCTGCTGCCCTAGATTGAGCGTTCGCTTGTCCGGCCTGTAATCCGATACACCCGATGGCGTTTGATGGGAGACATATCCCGGCAACATCGGGTGATTGACATGAAACAGCAGCGGAAGCAGATCGAGAAAAAACTGCTGGGGCGAGGTGAGGGCCTCCCGTGTACGCGCAAGCCGTCCGCTATTTACCTGAAGAAATCGAGCTACGACATACTTGAGGGCCTTTCGATCAAGACCCGTATGAATATCTGCCTTTATCGGGCCTGCAAAAGTGCGTTTATTTGCCATCCGGTAAGTATAGGAGGCTTAGCGTAATTCGTAGCTCGATTCGCCCGCAACAGCGATATCATTTTACGACCTGTCAGAACTATCGCTGTTCGAGTTTTACCATCGCGGCTGCTACGGCGCTACGTACACGCCTTGGTGCGGTGCCACCGAGATGATCTCTCGCGTTGACAGACCCTTCAAGTGTTAGAAACGTGTAGATATCATCGCCGATATGCTCGGATATCTTCTGCATCTCCTCAAGCTCCAGATCACTGAGGTCACACCCTTCGTCAATAGCGATGCGCACCAGTTTTCCGACAATTTCATGGGCTTCCCGGAAGGGCACATCCACCCGTACCAGATAATCCGCCAGATCCGTTGCGGTTGCAAAACCCTGGCTTGCAGCCTCATACAACCTTTCACGATTGGTGGTGATACTTGGAATCATATCCGCGTAGGCCCGCAGACTGTCACGCACCGTATCAACGGTATCAAAAAGCGGCTCTTTATCTTCCTGATTATCTTTGTTGTAGGCCAGGGGCTGGCCTTTCATCAGGGTCAACAGGGAGATCAGATGGCCATTTACCCGGCCGGTTTTTCCGCGAATCAGTTCCGGGACATCGGGGTTTTTCTTCTGCGGCATAATCGATGAGCCGGTGCAGAACCGGTCCGGCAGTTCAATAAAATTAAACTGGGCCGAGGTCCATAACACCAGCTCTTCAGAGAATCGCGACAGGTGGGTCATAATCAGCGCCGCGACACTTACAAATTCAATCGCAAAATCCCGATCACTGACCGCATCCAGCGAGTTATTGCAGATAGAATCAAAACCAAGCAATTTTGCGGTGTACTCACGCTCAATCGGATAGGTCGTTCCCGCCAACGCCGCAGCACCCAGCGGCATTCGGTTAACCCGATCAAGGCAATCTGAAAGGCGCTCGTAATCACGTTCAAGCATCTCGTACCAGGCCATCATGTGATGGCCAAAGGTGATGGGCTGTGCAACCTGAAGATGGGTAAAGCCCGGCATGATGGTATCCGCTTCGCGCTGTGCTAGCTCCACTAACCCTACTTGGAGACGGGTTAGCTGTGCCATCACATCACTGATTTCATCCCGCATGTAGAGCCGGATATCGGTAGCCACCTGATCATTTCTGGAGCGAGCCGTGTGCAGTTTTTTACCCGCATCGCCGATCAGCTCGGTTAGGGCGGCTTCGATGTTCATGTGTACGTCTTCAAGCTCTGTAGACCATTCAAAATGGCCCTCGCTGATACGTGATTCGATCTGCCTGAGCCCTTGCTCTATCTGACGCTGCTCCTCAGCCGTAAGCACATCAATTTTTTGAAGCATCATCGAATGCGCAATCGAACCCTGGATATCGTAGTGATACAGCCGTTGATCAAAATCCACCGAGGCGGTGAATCGCTCTACAAACCGATCCGTCGGCTCATCAAAACGACCACCCCAAAGTTTCTTTTCTGATCTCTTTTCGCTCATCTGTATATTCCGGTTTGTTGTCTAATTAGTTCGAACAGCTTTTCAGGGTCGGCATTTTACTCTTTTGTGGCGGTCAGGAATACCGCTACAATAGCTCATCTAACTCAATCCATGATTGAAGGCCCGATATCAGTCCGATGCCAAAAACCAATACCCGACGTGAATATGTGATTCCCGATCTTGGTCAGATTGAAGTGGTCGCGATTATGGTGTTTTTTTCACTACTCACGGTATTTTTGCTGGTTATTTTCCACAGCGGCTACCAGCATTTCGACTGGCAGTTAATGGGGCTATCGAGCCTTTTTGTAACCTGGGTGGTGCTAAGCTCCGCCGCCATACTGCAGCTAACAAAAAAATGGCTGCAACCGCTCCCGCAAAACCAGATCATCACCATTGCCTATCTCATCGTAATGGTTGTGCTGTTTATGCTCAGTATTCTGAGCGACTGGCTTATGCAGCTCTGGTCCGGCACACCCTACTATACCCACTGGGGTCAGATTGCAGAAAGCCAGTTTATTGGCCTGGTCATCACGGTAGTAGTCATGCGCTATTTTACGCTTCGCCATGAAATACGGGTGAAGGAGCATGCGGAACTGAATGCGCGAATTGATGCGCTGCAATCACGAATTCGACCACACTTCCTGTTTAACAGTATGAATACTATCGCCAGCCTGATTCAGGAAAAACCGGATCTTGCGGAACAGGTCGTAGAAGATATGTCGGAACTGTTTCGTGCCAACCTGATGGAGTCTCGAAGACTGGTTACATTAAATGAAGAGCTGGAGCTATGCCGCCGCTATCTGGATATTGAATCGATCCGGCTTGGTGATCGGCTAAAGATCAACTGGCAACTTGACCCGATTCCGGCCCATGCTGAAATCCCACTTTTGACCCTGCAACCTCTGGTTGAAAATTCCGTGTACCATGGTATTCAACCCCTGTTGAACGGTGGCACAATTGATATCCAACTCACCCATGAACAACCAATGATCAGTATTGTGATTAAAAATCCGTTGCCGGAAAACAGCCTTCAGAACCAGGCCGCTCAGCGCGGCCATCAAATAGCGGTAGACAACATTCACAACCGCCTCACCGCGGTATTTGGTAGCAGTGCTGTTTTCACCCGTGGCATTGAAAAGGGTTTTTATGTGGTTCGCCTGAAGATCCCGGATGGTGCCTGATGATCATAAACCCAGAACCCAGAACCGTATTGATTGCCGAAGATGAGCCGCTGGCGCTCAAGCGGATCAAACGTATGGTAGATGAACTGGAAGGCTATCAGGTGATTGGAACCGCTCAAAATGGTTTCAAAGCACTGGATGCCGCACAATCACTACAACCCGATATTCTGCTAACCGATATCTCCATGCCCGGCATGGGTGGGCTTGAGTTGGCTCGGCGCCTGGATAATGAGCCGGTACCACCTGCGCTGATTTTTTTGACTGCCTACGATCAGTACGCGCTGGATGCCTTTGATGTCCATGCCGCTGGCTACCTGCTTAAGCCTATTCGCAAGGAGGATCTGCAGGTAGCCCTTAAAAAGACGCAAAAAAGTAATCGCATGCAGATCTCTACACGCAGATCCCAAAGACGAAGGAAAACCGACCGGGCACGCAGAAGTCATATATCGGTGAAGGGTCGGCAGGGCGTCAACCAGATATCCGTTGATTCCATTTACTGTTTTATTGCCGACCAAAAATACCTCACGATTCACCACAGCCACGGAATCGATCTGATCGACGAAACCCTGAAAAATATCGAACAAGAGTTTGACGATACTTTTATCCGTATTCACCGCAATGCACTGGTCGCCATTGATGCCATTGAACAGCTGGAATCGGTGGATGGTGCACACCAGCTTCACCTTAAAAAGCAACTAAACATCCAGGAACCCCTCATGGTGAGCCGGCGACATCTACCGGCTCTGCGCAAACTATTAACCCGGCAATAATGAATATTATCGGGGTATGTTAGCGCCAATTGAAGATGCGAAAATAGCGCCCTTCACGTATCATCAGCCCCCTGTAATTTGCCCAAAACCGAGCGCTATTTATGACCAACACCATCCGCATCGCCACCCGCAAAAGCCCCCTCGCCCTCTGGCAGGCCGAATACGTCAAAGCGGAGTTGCGAAAGAACCATCCCGGTTTACAGGTCGAGCTGCTCGGCATGAGCACCAAGGGCGATAAAATTCTCGATTCGCCACTGGCTAAAATCGGTGGCAAGGGGCTATTTGTAAAGGAACTTGAGGTAGCCATACTGGAAGGCCGCGCGGATATCGCCGTGCATTCAATGAAAGATGTACCCCATGATTTCCCCGAAGGACTTGGGCTGGTCACCATCTGTGAGCGCGAAGAACCCCGGGATGCCTTCGTTTCCAATCAATTCAAAAACCTCAACGAGCTGCCGAAGGGTGCAAAAGTCGGCACCTCAAGCCTGCGCCGCCAGTGCCAATTGATGGCATTACGGCCCGACCTTGAAGTGCTGCAACTGCGGGGCAACGTGAATACCCGCCTGAAAAAACTCGATGAGGGTCAATACGACGCGATTATTCTTGCGGCTGCCGGTTTGTTACGGCTGGAAATGCCCGAGCGCATCGCTTCACTAATCTCGATCGAGCAATCGCTGCCCGCAGCGGGCCAGGGTGCGGTGGGTATTGAATGCCGACTGGATGATCAGGCAACCCGCGACCTTCTTGCGCCCCTGCACCACCAGGAAACTGCGCTACGAGTAACTGCGGAACGGGCGGTCAATCATCGTCTGAACGGTGGTTGTCAGGTACCGATTGGCGCGTATGCCAAGCTGGCCGATGGAAGGCTGCGGCTCAACGGGCTAGTGGGTGCACCCGACGGTAGCGTGATTTATCGCAGTGAATCAACTGCGGATTCCAGCCAGGCACTGAACCAGGGCCAGGATTTAGCGGACCAACTGTTAAGCCAGGGTGCCGGTGAAATTCTGGCGGAACTGCTGAAGGATTAGCAGACCCATATGAAGGCGGAACTTCAAGGTCTGCGAGTACTGGTCACGCGGCCCAAAAACCAGGCCGCCGGCCTGATTGATGTGCTAACCCAGGCTGGAGCCAGGGTAATCCACTATCCGGTGCTGGAGATTGAAGCAACTGAAAACAGCCCCGCACAACAAGCGATCCTTTCAAACCTTGAGCAGTTTAAGGCACTGATATTTATCAGTGCCAATGCGGTTCGTTTTACCGCCATGTCATTGGAAAAACACTCGATAACGCTACCCTCTTCCATTCAGTGCTTTGGCATTGGTAAAACTACCTCTAGCCTCATTGAGCAATGTTTTGGGAACGCTGCATTGTTTCCCGAAGGTGCCGCTGACAGTGAGTCATTGCTGGCACTTGAAGCGCTGCAACAGAAGCAGATTAATGGCAGAAACATCCTGATTATCCGGGGCGAAGGGGGCCGTGAAACCCTCAAGCATGAACTGCAGAAACGAGATGCAGAAGTTCAATATCTCGAACTTTATCGCCGGATATCTCCCCAATTCAGCAAGCAAAACCCAAACCTGTTGCCGATACTGTTAGAAAATAAAGGTATCGACCTAGTCACCGTTACCAGTGGCCAATCCCTTGAGTATTTAACTGGGCTTGCGGAGGATCAAAAAGGTTTGTTAAAAGCACTGCCGTTGCTGGTTCCCTCTGCACGAGTGGCGGATATCGCTCAAAGAAGCGGCTTTGAAAAACTGATACAATCCAGCGGAGCACGGGATGCGGAGATCATTGAGGCGCTGAGCAGTTGGCTACAGCACAACTAAACTCAATAAACGAATTTGTTTACGGTTAAATGGACGGAAAAATTGTGAGTGATCAACAACCCAGCAAGCCTGAAACAACCCCCGAAAGCCCTCCTGAAAAGAACTCGATTACCAAAGCGGCACCCGCCGGCAAACAAAACGCAAATAAAAACAAAGAAGCTAATCAGCCCGCTAAAGCATCAAAAGAGCCGGTTAAAAAACAATCCACGACCGCTGAAAAAAACCAGACAAAAAGTAGTTCGCCTTCTGGCAACAAGCCAAAGCCCACTGCATCCAAACCCTCTACTAAGGCAGCCCCAAAAAACGTGAGTTCAAAAACCAGTTCAATTCCGCTCATTGTGGGAATCATCGGCCTGATCGTCGCCATAGCCGCAGCCGTTGGCGCAGGTTATAACTGGGATCAACAGCAAAAATTCACTGCCTCCCAACAATCCCGCATTTCCGAACTCAACAACCAGTTGCGCAGCCAGCAACTCAGCATCGCCTCCCTCGGCAATGTTCAAACCACCGTTGTCCAGATCGGTGCCATCGTAACTGAACTAAGCTCAGAGCTTGGCAAACTGGGGTCTCAGGTTGGGCAATTGGGTTCGGATGTCGGCCAACTGGGTGCGCAACGGGGTAGAGTAGATTCACTCGAAATCAACTTCAGCCAGTTCACCAGTAGACTCGAAACCACCCTTGGGCAGATTGCCGGACGGGTGAATGAAATCTCCACCAGCTCCCGCACCGATTGGCAGATCGCCGAAGTTGAATATTTTTTACGGCTGGCACTGGATAGCCTGATTATCGAGGGCAACGTCAAAACCGCCCAGGCCCTGTTGGAAGCAGCGGATCGACTGGTACAGGAAATTGATGACGTAGGTTTGATCGGAGTGCGGCAGGCGATCGCCGATGATCTGGTTGCTATCAGGGGTATCCGTGTTCCGGATTATCAGGGCATGGCGTTTACCCTCAATGCACTGTCCAAACAGGTCGGCAATCTCAGAATGCCGCTTGAAACCAGACAGGTGGTAGAGACCAGTACGCCACAGATAGCGGATGATAGTGTAGCCATCGAAACCACCTGGTGGCAGCGAGCCAAACTACAACTGGCTGAACTGGGCAAAAAGCTAAGCGGTCTGATTAGTATTCGCCGCACCGACCAACCTGTTGAACCGCTGATGTCGCCGGAGCAACAATCCTATCTGACCCAAAACCTGCACCTGATGCTGGAGCAGGCACAGCTTGCACTGCTGCGTAGAAACCAGGCACTTTTCCAACAAAGTCTCGATAAGGCACTGGGCTGGATTCAGACCTATTACGACCCAGACGATGCCGCCACCATCTCATTTGTTACGAACCTGACTGCATTAAAAGACAACCAGATCAGCCTTGAGCTACCGGATATCTCCGGCTCACTGCGTACCTTTAAGCAGTTCCAGGAACAACGACTGGAACTGGACAAACAAACCGCCCAGGCGCAACCGGACAAATTGGAGGTTAACCTCCAGTGAGAAAATTTTTTATCATCTGCCTGGCGCTCATCGTCTCGCTTGTTTTGGTGATCAGCCAGGCCATTAACGACCCCGGCTACATACTCATCTCGGTTGGCAGTTACCAAATTGAAACCAGCATCTGGTTACCGGTTATCGGTATCGTTGTCGCCCTGCTATTGATCTGGGTACTACGGGAAATTCTGGCAACCCTGGGTGACGCCGTAAGTCCTGTTACCCGCTGGCGCAGCACGGCTCGGCACAATCGGAAAAACCGCAAATTCAGCCAGGGGCAGATCGAACTGGCGCTGGGTAACTGGAGCAATGCGAAAAAAATTCTGACCGCCTCAGCCAAAACTGCAGAAGCACCTTTGATGCTTTATCTCAGTGCAGCACAGGCTGCCTACCAACTGGATTCATTTGATGAAGGCAATGCGCTGCTAGAACAGGCCCGAAAGGAAATGCCCGATGCCAGCGTTGCCATCGCTATCCGTCAGGCCGAACTGCAACTCAAACACAAACAGCTAGCAGCCTGCCGCGAAACCCTGATCCAGCTACAACCGCGGCAACCAAAAAATGCACACATTCTCGAACTGCTTACCGAGTTCTGCATCGCAGCAAAAGATTGGGATCTGCTCGAACTGAATCTACCCACCCTCGCCAAACATGGGCTTCATTCCGCAGAGCGCCAAAAAGAATTAGAACAATTAACTTATTCTCGATTGCTAGACCAAACGCTTCAAACCCATAAAGATGAGCTGGTAGTCGCACTGGAAAAAATCAAAGTAATCTGGAAACGAAAACCCAAATCACTTAATCAAGATGTATCGCTGTTTCTGGTTTACCTCAATTGCCTGACCAAGCTGGTTCAACCACAACTAGCAGAAAAAGCCTGCAACGATTTCCTCAAAAAACAGTGGGATGACCGGATTGTTTTAGCCTATAGCAAACTTGCAAGCAGCGACCCTGCCCGGCAATTCAAACACGCCCAAAGCTGGTATAAACGACACCAGGAAAATGCCCCGTTTTTATTAGCACTCGGTCGCCTGGCACGGCGAGCGGAACAGTGGGATAAAGCAGCGGAATATCTAAACGCTAGTTTTGCAATTACACCTGGTAAAGAAGTAGATGGTGAACTTGCGCTGATATCAATGCACCTCGGTGAACACCAAAAAGCCAATGACTATTTTCAACGATTGGTTTCATGAAGTGATGGTTGTTTTGAGCAAGCTTACGTTACTTTGGCCTGCGTAAGGAGCTGCCATATATAGTTATGCCAAAGTTGCTATCAATCATCGCCCTATCAATAACTATATTAATATTGTTAGCTCAAATTGATGATGATTTGAGTATAGAGGCGGTCAACCTTATCAACCAGATTGAAGCCGATCGAACGAGTGAATCCTACCCTTATCTCATCGGAATTTTCGCTGGAGAGAATGAAAGCCCTGAAGATGTGGGTAGAAAAATAATCAATGAATACCAACAGTTGGAGGCTGATGCCTCGTATGAAATTATCGAATATCAGAACTCTAAAAAGATTTTTCTACCAAAAGGAGATCTTTTTTGTTGGTCATTTGAAGATGGCTGCCTAGAGTCTCTGTTTTCGTCCGATGTAGATATTGCAAGTCTCATTAACCAACATACGATTCTGCTTAATCGTACCAACACATTCCTAGACTTTGAGGAATATAGGACATTAGCTAAGCCCTTAATAAACCAACCAATTCCACCTTATCAATACATAATAGCCGCCGAACGAATTAAAGTGCTCAGTGCAATATCCATTTACAAAAATGGATATCCGGAAGAAGCCATTGACTCTCTACTGACACAGTTATCGAAATTACGGAAATCATTGGAATTGCAGGACAATCTTATAGGCAAGCTTGTTTTCCTGAGGAAACTTTCAGAAATTATTGATGTGGCCAGCGTAATTTTATCCAAGGAAGGACTAAAGGTCGAAAAAATTTCAGGCCTGAGTAAAACCGAGAAAAGCTTCTCTATGATTGCTGCACGGGAATTTGGAATGTCTTATTACGGGTTCAAAAGCCTGGATAAAAATCCTGAATTTTTTAGGGTAGGAGGGAAAGTTCCTGGGTGGATAATACGTTTGCTTTATAAACCAAACATGACAATAAATGCAATAACACCAGGATACTACCGGCTAGAACATTTGGCTCAGCTTGCACCAACTGAATTTGTGGCCGAAATAGAAAAAGGGAACAATGCCCCACTATCTACCTCAAAGGTTAGAAACGGTTTGGGCGCCGCGTTAATCACTATATCGCTTGATTTCCTGGACAAGTACATAGCAATGTTTAACGATTTTGATGCAAAAATAGTACTTTTTAATCAAATGCACCAGTCGGGAGACGAGTTAATCAAAGCAAAGAACCCTTATTATGGAGATGAAGCGATAGAAAAACCCAATGGATCTGTCTGTTTTGATGGTCCCATGGAAGATGAGATGTTTTTACGTTGCCTTAGAGTAAAAATATAACAAGCTATGAACTAAAGCCATATTCCTGCTTCAGCTAAACCAATCGGCGAGATTCAGCTCCATTTTTGGTAGAATCGACCGATGGAACTATCACATATTCTCGACGAACTTAACGACTCCCAACGGCAGGCGGTATCTGCCCCTCCTTCTAATCTACTGGTACTTGCGGGTGCAGGCAGTGGAAAAACCAGGGTGCTGGTGCACCGCATTGCCTGGCTGATTCAGCACGAGGGATGCCATCCCAACAGCATATTATCGGTAACCTTTACCAATAAAGCTGCTGCGGAGATGAAGCACCGGATCGAAGACCTTATGCACACCAGTACTGCAGGTATGTGGGTGGGCACTTTTCACAGCATCGCTAACCGGCTGCTACGTCGGCACTGGAAGGAGGCAGGTATTGCGCAGGATTTTCGGATTATTGATTCCGATGATCAGCTTCGATTGATCAAGCGGGTTTATGCCGAACTGGAAGTTGACGAGGGCAAGTGGCCCTATAAACAGGCCATGTGGTTTATCAACGGGCAAAAAGATGAGGGTCGTCGCGCGGGTCATATTCAGGCGCCGGAGCTTGATCTGTATCTGCGCAATATGCAGCGCATCTATTTAGCCTACGAAAATGCCTGTGAGCGGGGTGGCATTCTGGATTTCGCCGAGCTACTGCTGCGAGCGCACGAGCTATGGCTCAATAATCCCGAGCTGCTGCACCACTATCAGCAACGGTTCCGCCATATTCTGGTGGATGAGTTTCAGGATACCAATACCATTCAGTACGCCTGGTTACGAGTGCTGGCGGGTGATCAGGTGCCGATGACGATTGTAGGCGACGATGATCAGTCGATTTATGGCTGGCGCGGAGCCAAGATTGAAAATCTCCAGAAATTCAAAACTGATTTTAAAGATCCAACCATGATCAAACTGGAGCAGAACTATCGCTCCACCAAACGCATTCTCGATAGCGCCAATCAGCTGATCGCCCATAACCCGGATCGACTCGGCAAAACCCTCTGGACCGAGGGTGAACTCGGCGATCCAATCTCACTTTACGCAGCCTACAACGAGCACGACGAAGCACGCTTTATTGTTGACCGTATCGAAGAGTGGGCAAGCCAGGGCAACTCCCGAATTGATGCGGCGGTTCTGTACCGCTCCAACGCACAGTCCCGGGTGATTGAGGAAGCGCTGGTTCGGGCCTCGGTGCCTTATCGGATCTACGGCGGCCACCGGTTTTATGATCGACTCGAAATCAAAAACGCCCTCGCCTATCTACGCTTACTGAGCAACCGAGATGATGACGCTGCGATGGATCGTGTCATCAACACCCCAACCCGTGGTATCGGCGGCAAAACCCTCGATATGCTGCGCCAACATGCTAACGAACAAAATGTATCGCTCTGGGCTGCGGCGCGAAAACTGCTCGGCTCCAACAGCCTGAAAGGCCGTGCCCGCACCACGCTTGGTGGATTTTTTGACTTGATCCAGCAACTCGATGCGGATACCGGCGACTGTGATCTGTTTGAACAGGTTGATCACATTATTCAGGCCAGCGGACTGCTGGAACATCACGCCAAAGAGAAGGGCGAAGCAGGCGAGGCCCGAGTCGAAAACTTGAAGGAACTGGTCAACGCTGCCAAACAATTCGAAACCGGCACCATGCCATTGTCTGCGCTACAGGATCAGGATGCTGATCTGGAGCTGTCGCCACTATCGCAATTTCTTGATCAGGCTGCCCTTGATGCGGGTGATCTTCAGGCCGACGAAAGCCACGACTATGTTCGGCTGATGACCCTGCACTCGGCAAAAGGTCTGGAGTTTCCGTTGGTATTTTTATCCGGCATGGAGGAGGGATTATTCCCCAGCCGAATGTCGAACGAGGAACCGGATCGGCTACATGAAGAGCGCCGCCTCGCCTACGTCGGTATCACCCGGGCGATGAAAAAACTCTACATGAGCTACGCGGAAGTACGTCGGCTTTATGGCAGTGAAACCTACAACAAAGTTTCTCGCTTTGTGCGGGAGCTTCCCCAGGAACACCTCGAAGAGTTACGACCAAAAGCCTCATTGAGTATGCCTGTCTCTTCAAAACCAGCGTTGATTTCATCCAAGAGTAATATCGAAATTCCGGATACCGGGATTAGACTTGGCCAGCGTGTTCGTCACAAATTATTTGGCGAAGGGGTTGTGCTTAATTATGAGGGCAGTGGTGATCAGGCTCGTATACACATTAATTTCGAAAACGACGGCAGTAAATGGCTGGTAGTTGGCTATGCCAAATTAGAAACCCTTTAAGTTGCTGAAAAAACATATAGAGACTTTAAAAACAGGAAAACTCCATGAATAAAATAATAAAACTTTTTCTGATCGTTACAGCAGTCGGATTTTTAGCGAGTTGTTCAAAACCTGATGAGAACTCTACCTCATCCATCGCTCACGAAACAGTCCCACAAAAAATATACCACTGGAAATTGGTAACTTCATGGCCTAAGAATTTCCCCGGTTTAGGTCTTGCTCCGGAACGGCTGGCGACCTGGGTAAAAGAGATGAGCGCTGGCCGCCTGGAAATTAAAGTGTATGGCGCAGGTGAGTTAGTTCCCGCTCTTGAAGTATTTGATGCAGTGTCTCGCGGTACAGCAGAGATGGGGCACAGTGGTGCATATTACTGGAAAGGCAAAGCACCAGAAGCGCAATTTTTCTCAACCGTTCCCTTTGGCTTAAATGCTCAGGAGATGAATGCATGGTTGCACTACGGTGGCGGACTGGAGTTGTGGCAGGAAGTGTATGAGCCCTTTGGTATTATTCCACTGGCCGGCGGTAATAGCGGCGTACAAATGGCGGGCTGGTTCAATAAGGAGATTAATTCAGTCAAAGATATTAAAGGATTAAAAATGCGTATCCCCGGACTCGGCGGCGAAGTGATGACACGGCTTGGCGCGCTGACCGAAAACCTGCCCGGCGGTGAGATATTTACCGCACTACAAACCGGACGTATCGATGCCACCGAATGGGTTGGCCCTTATAACGACCTTGCCTTCGGTTTAAACAAAGCAGCAAAGTTTTATTATTACCCAGGTTGGCACGAACCCGGCACAACTATGGAATTAACCGTAAACAAAAAGGCTTTTGAAGGCTTACCAAAAGACCTGCAAAAAATTCTCACCGTCGCCGCCCGAGCGGTCAATCAGGATATGCTGGATGAATACACAGCCAAAAATAACGCTGCGTTAAAGCAGCTAATGGAGAGTGGTGATGTAAAACTACGGCCACTTCCCGCTGATGTATTGGAAAAACTAAAAGAAGTTTCAGATCAGGTAGTTTTAGAGCTGAGTGAAACCAATCCCAACGCTAAAAGAATTTACCAATCGTTTAATGAGTTTCGTGGCAACGTAATTGATTATCACAAAATTTCTGAGCAGGCATTTATTAATGCACGGAAGAGCCCTGAGTAGAGCACTCCCTAATTCGACGTAGGGGTAACTCACGCTATCGATTGCCCGAAACTACTGATAAATCTTATGCGGCAACCACGTTGCCATTTCTGGCCATAAACTTAGTAACAAAAGCACAAATAATTGAATAGTGATAAATGGAATAACACCTCGGTATATTGCTGAGGTGGGAACTGACTTCGGCGCGACGCCGCGCAGATAAAATAGCGCGAAACCAAAGGGTGGGGTCAGGAACGAGGTTTGCAGGTTTATCGCTACCATTATTCCAAGCCATACCGGATCCAACCCCATAGCCAACAGTACCGGCCCCACTATGGGTACGACAACAAACGTTATTTCTATAAAATCCAGGATAAAACCCAATAGAAAAATCACTAACATCACAAGCAGCGTCGCGGTGACTACGCCACCCGGTAGTGCGGTAAACATATTCTGGATTAGTTCATCACCACCAAAACCACGAAATACTAAAGAAAAAACCGCAGCGCCAATCAGGATCATAAAGACCATGCAAGTTACTTCAGTAGTGGAGATGACCACTTCTCTTAGTTTCTGAATAGATAGCTGCTTATAGGCCATTGCTAACAAAGTTGCACCCATTGCACCAACGGCGGCGGCCTCTGTGGAGGTTGCTATACCGGTTAGAATAGAACCCAACACTGAGATAATTAGTGCGAGTGGCGGCAATAGTTCCTTTAATAAAGAGGCGATGGATCTATTGGAATCATCCCCTTCGGATTCAGCGTGGATTGGGATCTGTGCTGGATTTAAAACAGCAGTGAAAAATATATAAGCGATATATAGCAGTACTAATACTAATCCGGGAATTAGCGCACCTGCGAAAAGGTCACCGACTGAAATCGTCTTTGGATTAAAAATACCCATCTGTAACTGGGCCTGTTGATAGGCGCTTGATAACACATCCCCCAATAAAACCAGTGCAATGGATGGGGGAATAATTTGGCCCAAAGTTCCCGTGGCGCAAATTGTACCTGTTGCTATTTTTGGACTATAGCCTCGTTTGATCATTGTAGGCAGTGACATTAATCCCATGGTTACGACTGTCGCGCCAACAATGCCTGTGCTGGCCGCTAACAGTGCACCGACTATTACTACAGATATCCCCAGGCCGCCTTTTACATTTTTAAATAGCTGGGCCATTGCCTCTAGCAGTCGTTCTGCTAGTTTTGATTTTTCTAACATTACTCCCATCAACACAAATAGCGGAACGGCTATTAATGTTTGATTGGTCATGGTTCCGAATATTCGATTCGGCAGTGCGGTTAGAAAAGCTGCATCAAGTGTACCGGTAAATTGGCCGATTAATGCAAACAATAGTGCAGTACCAGCGAGGGAAAATGCTACGGGGTAACCGGCCATTAATACCAGGCAGATGACTGCGAACATATAGAGGGCGATAAAGGACATCTCTATATTTTCGCTGTTGATTGTGGAATATCTGAATCGTCTAGTGTTGCTCCAGATAGAATTAGTGTGTTTCTAATGAGTTCCGCTATTCCCTGTATTATCAGTAACGCGCTCATTAACAGGATCAAACTCTTGAGTAGAAATAGAGCAGGGATACCCCCTACTTCTGGGGAGGTTTCTAAAATTCTCCAGGAAGCCGATACATATTCCCAACTAACTATTCCGATAAATATACAAACTGGTAAAAGCAAAAACAGTGTGCCGAGCAGGTCTACACGAGCTTTTCCAATGGTGGATAATTGATTATAAAAAATATCGACCCGTACGTGTCCACCTCGCTTTAGGGTAAATGCCGCGCCCAGCATAAACACAATTGAGTGCATGTAAATTACAGACTCATCCAACACAACAAACCCGATTTGAAAAAGGTATCGTAATACTACACTTGTAAACATGACGGCCATCATCACAATAGTGAGCCAGGCAATGTAGCGCCCACAACTTTCTGTGAATGTATCGATAATTGAGAGTAGTTTGTTCGCCATGGTTAGTTTTGCGGTTGTCGGATTGGGGGAGTGACTGGGGAATCAACGGTGGGCGAAAAGGTTTTTTGCAGTCTAAACATCCAGCCCACCCACTCAGGTATAGAGCGGATGGGCTGAATGTTTTTATTTCAAGACCGAAAGCAAAAAAGCCTATACTAAATACCCTTATCAATTATTTCATTCAATGTTCCACTTGGGCGCATTAACTTCTCGACAAGATCAGTGTCCGGCATAAAGTATCCACCCATATCAGTCGGCTGGCCCTGAACGGTACTGAGTTCATCGATGATCTTCTTTTCGTTATCCGTTAGGGATTTAGCCAGATTTTTAAAGCTAGCCTGCAGCTTACCATCATCGGTTTGTGTAGCGAGTGCCTGGGCCCAGTACAGCGCGAGATAATAGTGACTGCCTCTATTGTCCAACTCACCCGCTTTGCGAGAAGGCGATTTACCATTTTCCAGAAACTTTCCGATTGCCTTATCCAGTGCATCTTTTAGTACACGGGTTTTTTCATCGCCTGTTTTTTCTGCAAGATCTTCTAATGACACATAGATAGCCAGGAACTCACCCAACGAGTCCCAACGTAGATGGTCTTCCTCTAAAAACTGTTGTACATGTTTTGGTGCTGACCCACCTGCACCGGTTTCAAACAAACCACCTCCATTCATCAACGGAACAATGGAAAGCATTTTGGCACTGGTTCCCAACTCCAGGATAGGAAACAGGTCGGTTAGATAATCACGTAGAACGTTACCGGTTACGGATATGGTGTCTTCACCTCGCATCAGGCGTTCCATGGTATATCGAATAGCGCGTTGCGGGGTTAGCGTGAAGATTCTAAGCCCTTCTGTATCATGATCTTTAAGATATTTATCGACCTTTTTGGTCATCTCTGCATCATGTCCACGCTGGTAATCAAGCCAAAATACTGCGGGCATTCCACTAGCGCGTGCACGGGTAACCGCAAGTTTAATCCAATCCTGAATGGCAGCATCTTTTGCCTGGAACATCCGCCAGACATCACCCTCTTCAAGGTCATCGTGCTGCAACCAAACTTTTCCTGATTCATCTACCACTCGAACGGAGCCATCACAGGGGAGAATAAATGTTTTGTCGTGTGAGCCGTATTCTTCGGCTTTTTGTGCCATCAAGCCTACGTTGGGGCTTGTTCCCATAGTGGTCGGATCAAATGCATCGTTGTGCTTACAGAAGTTGATTACTTCCTGGTAAATCGTGGCGTAGCAGCTGTCGGGTATGACCGCTTTTGTGTCTTCCAGTTTGCCGTGGGAGTCCCACATTTTTCCGCTATCACGGATCATTGCGGGCATTGAGGCATCAACGATGACATCACTAGGTACGTGCAGATTGGTGATGCCTCGATCGGAATCGACCATTGCGAGCATAGGCCGTGTTTCGTAACATCGGCGTAGATCCGCTTCGATTTCTGAGCGCTTTGAATATCTCAGTTTGTCGACTTTTAGTAGTGCTGCACCAAGCCCATCATTTGGATTAATACCGAGCTCTTTAAAGGTATCGCCATGTTTTTCCCAGGCTTCCTTAAAGTACACGGTTACCGCATGACCAAATACGATTGGATCAGAAACCTTCATCATGGTGGCTTTCAGGTGTAAGGAAAACAGCAGGCCGGCATTTCTAGCCCCTTCCATCTCTTCGTCCAAAAACTTACGCAATGCTTTGGTACTCATGTATTGAGCACTTACTATTTCAGCATCTTCTACCGGTACTTCTTTTAGAATCGTAACCTTACCGTTCTTTGCGACCAGTTCAATTTTTAATGTAGTGGCTTTGTCCATCGTACAAGAAATATCACTTGCGTAAAAATCACCAGAGCGCATGTGAGCAACGTGGGTTCGGGATGCCTGGCTCCATTTACCCATACGATGAGGGTGGTTTCGTGCGTATTGTTTGACTGAGCTAGGGGCTCTTCGATCCGAGTTACCTTCTCGTAGTACTGGATTTACCGCGCTGCCTAAAATAGTGGCGTAGGTTGCTTTTATCGCTTCCTGTTCTACGTTTTCCGGAGATTCGGGATAGGCGGGAATATCGAAGGCTTTACCCTGAAGTTCTTTAATCGCGCTGGTTAGCTGAGGGATTGAGGCGCTGATGTTTGGCAGTTTGATAATATTCGCGATCGGATCCAGGGTAAGAGCGCCGAGTGCTTTAAGCGCATCTGGAACTTTTTGATCGTCGGTTAGTTTTTCCGGAAACCCGCTCAGGATTCTTGCTGCGAGGGATATATCACTGGTTTCTACTTCGATACCCGCCGCAGCGGTGAAGGTGTTTACGATAGGTAACAGCGAATAGGTGGCGAGTGCTGGAGCTTCGTCGGTCTTTGTATAAATAATCTTGGATGTTGTCATGATTCCCTCGGATATGTTGTCCAAATAATTTTGATATGGCCCTGGGCAATTCGCTTCAATTGCGCATTATACCCCGCGGCGCGAATCTTCTCGGCGATTGGCGGAAGCCAGGTAAAATTCTCAAATGCTAACCGTCGACTGGATCGTTTATAACGCTAATCAAAGACCACTGTCCGGTTACCATAAACTAATACTTTTTCATTAAAGACTTGTTGCAACGCATGGGTTAATACCGACTCTTCTACGTGACGTCCCGCATCTGCCATCTGCTCGGCAGAGTAACGATGATCTACCGGAATCACATCCTGCGAAATAATCGGCCCTTCATCCAGGTTGTTATTTACAAAATGAGCCGTAGCGCCGATGATTTTTACACCACGCTGATATGCCTGGTGATAGGGTTTTGCACCAACAAAAGCAGGCAAAAAAGAGTGGTGAATATTGATGATTTTGTTTGGGTAGTTCTTTACAAAACCTTCGGTCAAAATACGCATGAACTTGGCCAGGACTAAATATTCCGGCGTATAACGATCAATAATGTTTTTAATTTCCTGCTCGTGTGTTTCCCGGTCAACATCTTTGTGGGGTATGTGGTGGAAAGGAATACCAAATTTTTCGGTGAGTTGTTGAAGCGTATCGTAGTTTCCAATCACCGCAACGATTTCTGCATTGAGTGAACCGTAAAGACTTTTCATCAGCAACTCACCCAAACAGTGAGGTTCCTTTGTCACCATCAATACAATTTTTTTTCTACCCGTTTCTACCAAACGAATGTTTGCGTTAGTGGGCAATGTTTTGGTGAGCTGATCAATTATCTCGCTATCTGAAAAACTCCCTTCGAGCTCGGTACGCATAAAAAAACGACTATGCTCACTATCAACAAATTCATCATTCCTGACAATGTTGAGTTTATGCTCAAAACAAATATTAGTAATTTTTGCGATCAGGCCTGTGCTATCGGCGCAATCGATAATTAATACTTTTCGCTGTTCAGCCATAACATATCTAATTTAGAAAAATTTGAACGCTATTCAACCGTAACGGATTTTGCAAGATTTCGTGGTTGGTCAATGTCAGTGCCCTTTAGAACAGCAACGTGATACGAAAGTAATTGCAAGGGTATGGTATACAAAATCGGTGCAAGCAGATCATGCACCGTCGGTATCGCGATTACGTGACAATCGCCCTCATCAAAAACCTTTGCGGATTTATCGGCAAATACGTAAAGCTCTCCGCCCCTTGCTCGTACTTCTTCAAGGTTTGATTTTAATTTTTCTAACAACTGGTTATTCGGCGCTACGGTGATAACAGGCATATCCGAATCTACTAGCGCCAGAGGCCCATGCTTCAATTCACCTGCAGGATAGGCCTCAGCATGAATATAGGAGATCTCTTTTAATTTCAGAGAACCTTCCATAGCAACCGGATACATCGTGCCTCTTCCCAAAAATAGCGCGTGATGTTTATCGGCAAAATGTTCCGATGTCTTTTTGATTTGATCGTCAAGATCTAATGCGCTTTCTACCAACGATGGTAGGCGTTGTAACTCTTTTACCAGTTCTCGCTCCAACTCCTCAGGCAGATCTTTTTCCTTCGCCAATGTCAGAGTAAGAAGAAACAGCGCGACCAGCTGGGTGGTAAACGCCTTGGTAGAAGCGACTCCGATTTCCGGCCCCGCTTCGGTCATCAAACAAAAATCTGTTTCACGTACTAGTGAGCTGGCTGGTACGTTACAAACTACCATACTGGATAGGTAACCTGCATGTTTTGCTTTGTACAGTGCAGCCAATGTATCTGCCGTTTCGCCAGACTGGGAGATCGTAAGGAATAGTGTATTCGGAGATACCACGATGTTTCTGTACCTGAACTCACTGGCAACTTCGATTTGGCAGGGCAAACCTGCAATCTCCTCTATCCAGTATTTTGCGACCAGACCAGCGTGGTAACTCGTACCACAGGCAATGATTTGCACTGCCTCTACTTTAGATAGAATATCCAGGGTCTCGGCTGGAAAAATATTATCACTAACCAGGCCCTGCTCAATTTTTCCGTCAAAAGTGTTAAAAATAACTTTGGGCTGTTCGAAAATTTCTTTCATCATGTAGTGTCGGTATTGACCTTTATCAACCGATTCTACTGAGTGTTCGAGTTTGCTAATTGCTCGCTCAACAATATTTCCATTGTTGTCTGTGATTTTAATTTTATGTTTTGTCAGCTCGACAAAATCACCGTTTTCCAGATAGATAAAACGATCGGTAACCTGCCGTATAGCTAGAGGGTCGGACGCAAGGAAATTTTCACCAATACCTACCCCTATTACAAACGGGCTTCCTTTACGGGCCCCTAAAAGCAGGTCTGGAAAATCACTGTGTAACACAGCAAATGCAAATGCCCCTTCGAGTTTGTCTACGGTAGTTTTTACTGCGTCGGAAAACGAGTTGGCGGTTTTTAGTTCTTTTTCGATTTGATGCACAATAACTTCAGTATCAGTTTGCGAGCCGAATTCGTAACCGTCTGCCTGTAACTGTGTTCTTAACGCTTCGTGGTTTTCAATAATGCCATTGTGGACCAGTGCGATTTTATCACCGGACATATGAGGATGTGCGTTCTGTTCTGTTGGTTCTCCGTGGGTAGCCCAGCGCGTATGAGCAACCCCGGAATGGCCATTCATGCCGGTTTTGATCTGTTGATCCGAAAGGTTTTTTACTTTTCCTGCTTTTCGGATTCTGCCAATTTGTTGTTGTGAATCGATTACTGCTAATCCAGCTGAATCGTATCCACGGTATTCCAGTCTATTGAGACCCTCAACGAGAATCTCTGCAACATCTCGTGAAGCTACTGCGCCTACTATTCCACACATAATTAATTAGTCTCTTTTTTCAAACTTGACGAATACCGTGTTTGAAGCCTATGGTTTCTTCCAGTCTTCAATATTCCTTTGTTTCGCTCTTGCGATTCCAAGCGAACTGTTTGGCACATCTTTTGTAATAGTGGAGCCCGCCGCAACAGTAGAACCTTTCGCTATGGATACCGGTGCAACTAGCGCGCTGTTGGAACCGATAAATACATCGTCTTCCATGATGGTATTGAATTTGTTTTTTCCATCATAATTGCAGGTGATGGTACCCGCACCTACGTTGACCCGGTCACCCAGGGTCGCATCACCGATATATGAAAGATGGTTTACTTTTGACCCTTTGCCGATATAGGATTTTTTTACTTCGACGAAATTTCCGACACGTGCGCCAGCCGCCAGTTCCGCTTGAGGCCTAAGCCGTGCGAAAGGCCCTACCGAGCAATCGGTTGAAACTTTTGCCTGGTCGATCACTGAATTAGCATGTATTTGAGTGTTGTCGCCAATCACTGCATCTTTAATAACACAGTTTGGGCCAATTTCGACGTTGTCGCCGAGTACAACCTTTCCTTCAAACACGACGTTGATATCAACCGTTATATCAGTTCCGGTTATTAAATCGCCGCGGATATCTACTCTAGCAGGATCAATGAAAGTAACGCCCTGATCCATATGTTTCTCGCACAACTCTAGTTGATGTACGCGCTCTAATTTCGCCAGCTGCGAACGTGAATTAATGCCTTCGATCTCATAGACTGAGGCCGGCTGATGTGTGTGGATATCGATCTGTTGCTGAGCTGCCATCTCGATAATGTCGGTCAGGTAGTACTCACCCTGGGCATTTTCACTTGAAAGTTCCGGTATCCACTTTTTTAACACAACAGAGGGGATAACCATAATGCCGGTATTGATCTCGGCAATCTGTTTTTGTGCTTCGGTGGCGTCTTTTTGTTCAACGATACCCACTACATTACCGTCGCCATTACGCACCATTCGGCCATAACCAGCGGGGTCATCGAGGTCACATGTTAAAACTGCGATGCTGCGGTCGGTTGTTACTTTATCCAGTAAACCTTTTAGCGTTTCAGTAGAGGTTAGCGGTACATCGCCGTATAGAATCAGTATCTTTGTATCGTCCTGTACGGTGGATAATGCCTGGCCAACCGCGTGACCCGTGCCCTTTTGTTCCCGCTGTTCAATCCAGGTGAGCCTGTCGGCCGAAATTTCCCGCTGTACCTGGTCACCGCCAAAGCCATAAACGATAGTGATGTTAATGGGATCCAGTTCCGCTGAGCTATCCAGTACATGTTGCAGCAGTGGTTTGCCCGCCAGCCTATGCAGTACTTTGGGCTTCGCAGAGCGCATTCGCGTACCTTTGCCAGCAGCCAATACAACAATTTCTAGATTCATCCACTAAACTCCAACCACAAATAAAAAAGGGTAGCAAACGCTACCCTTCTAATTCTATGCCATCTGGCTATATTTGCTAATCAAACTAACCTGCTCTATTTCTCATTTGACGAATAGTCCGTAGCTGGGCCGAGGCCTGAGCTAAACGTGCCGCAGCCATCGCAAAATCCAGTTCAGATGACTGATCTGCCATATCATCTTCGGCTTGTTTTTGAGCTGCTTCTGCAGCTGCTTCATCAATATCATGAGCACGTACTGCGGTATCAGCCAGAACAGTTGCAACACCTGGCTGGACTTCGAGAAATCCTCCGGAGACGTAAAATAACTCCTCTTCTCCGCCCTGTTTGGTTATTTTAACCATACCCGGCTTAAGCTGAGTAAGCAGTGGCGCGTGACCATAATAAATACCAACCTCTCCAAGCTGGCCCGTAGCAGATACGATCTCCACCAACCCCGAAAAGATCTCCTCTTCAGCACTCACGATATCGCAATGGATAGTCATCGACATTTCTTTATCCTAACTTAAGTGGCTTAGACGCTGTAGTTAAAGCGTTTTCGCTTTTTCTACAACTTCATCAATTCCACCAACCATGTAGAACGCTTGCTCTGGAAGGTGATCATATTCGCCTTCAAGGATGCCTTTAAAGGCAGCAATGGTATCTTTTAACGGTACGTATTTACCTGGTGAACCGGTAAATATTTCCGCAACGAAGAATGGCTGGGATAGGAAACGTTCAATTTTACGCGCTCTATCAACCGCCTGCTTATCTTCTTCAGAAAGCTCATCCATACCAAGAATGGCGATAATGTCTTTCAGTTCTTTATAACGCTGAAGAACGTTCTGTACGCCACGAGCCACTTCATAGTGCTCATCCCCAACTACTAGTGGATCAAGCTGACGGCTTGTTGAATCAAGAGGATCAATCGCGGGATAAATACCTAGCTCAGCAATCTGACGCGAAAGTACAACAGTCGCATCAAGGTGAGCAAAGGTTGTCGCAGGCGACGGATCGGTCAAATCATCCGCAGGTACATATACCGCTTGAATAGAGGTAATAGAACCATCTTTAGTAGAGGTAATACGCTCTTGCAGTACACCCATCTCTTCCGCAAGAGTTGGCTGATAACCTACCGCTGAAGGCATACGGCCTAGCAGCGCAGATACTTCGGTTCCCGCCAATGTGTAACGGTAGATGTTATCTACAAACAGAAGTACGTCACGACCTTCGTCACGGAAATGCTCCGCCATGGTCAAACCAGTCAACGCAACTCGCAAACGGTTACCCGGTGGCTCGTTCATTTGACCATAAACCAGAGATACTTTATCGAGTACGTTGGACTCAGACATCTCGTGGTAGAAATCGTTACCTTCCCTTGTACGCTCTCCAACACCAGCAAATACTGAATATCCACTGTGCTCGATCGCAATGTTACGGATAAGCTCCATCATGTTTACGGTTTTACCTACGCCAGCACCGCCGAATAGTCCAACCTTACCGCCTTTGGCAAACGGGCAAACAAGGTCAATAACCTTAATACCGGTTTCCAGCAGGTCATCACTCGCTGCCTGCTCTTCATAGGTAGGCGCTTTACGGTGAATCGGCATTCTTTTCTTTTCACCGATCGGACCCGCTTCATCAATTGGGTTACCCAGCACATCCATAATACGGCCAAGGGTTTCTTCACCAACTGGAACGTCGATAGGCGCGTTGGTATTGGAAACTTCCAATCCACGTTTCAGGCCTTCGGTGCTTCCCATCGCAATGGTACGGACAACGCCGTCGCCCAGTTGCTGTTGCACTTCCAGGGTAGTCCCGGTCTGAGCAATTGAGAGTGCGTGATAAACTCTTGGAACTGAATCGCGTGGGAATTCAACGTCAATTACCGCGCCAATGATTTGTACAATACTTCCGCTACTCATCGTTCTTCCTCTAAATAGATATATTGTCTGACGTTCGTTATAC
>JAHRWD010000087.1 GCA_019090315.1 Pseudomonadales bacterium | reverse complement strand
TCCAGCCGCCATACAGGGGATTCACCATCCCAGCCCAATTCATTCCATATTGTGTATAGGTAGTCTTTTCCGCTACGTTCAATCTCCAATGTCTTGTCATACAGCCGAGCGCTGATTTCGCCACCCATACCGATAGTCCAACCAGAGAATCGATCCAGTTGGTAATACTGCGTTTTCTTATGAGCGCGGGTGATCCAGGCGTTATGTGCCCAACTATCCATCGGTGTTGATGAAACATAGTCCACGCAAAGATCAGCGCGGCTCACATGAGGAGGCCCAGACACAATGCCAAGAGAGTTGATAATGAACGTTAACTGCTTCAACAAACCTTCCAGGGAGCGGTAGGTCAGCGCTTCGCTTGAGATCTGTACATAAGCAAGGGGCAGGGTATGTGATTTGGTTGCAGTCAGTTGTATACGGAAATTGTTTCCGACCAGGACATAGGGGAATTTCTGTTGCCCACGTCCTAATACTTCAAAAAGATCACTACCTATCCGAAGTTGGGCAGTTGATTTGAGTGCCTCGTCATCGGATTGTGCAGCCAATTTCAACGATTGGAGTTCTTTTTCGTGGTTGGTAGCGAGGGTTCCAGGGAAAGAAAGGTAAAGGCTGTCGATGACCGTTCGGAGTATTTGTGATGGATTTATGTCCTCCATGTAATTAGAGGGTGCTGTGTTACTAGGTGTGGCACCCTTATCCTGATCGGTAGAGCTTGTGCCAGGATCACAATCGGAGCCCTGTTCCTCTGGGTTGCCAACATCAGATGCGTCCCTTCGCTGCGCGAAAGCACGCACCCGATTGTCGGCGTCGGTTTTAGGTGGGGTAGTACATTTTTGCTTGTGCATAATAGATCCTCAAGGGGTGAGGACGGTCATAAGAAACCGTCAGTAAATAACGGTCTCCTATGTTATGCATCAGCTTTTTTTACTGAAGGACGTCAAACTTTCTATTTTTTGCTCTTTCTTCTGCGGTACTCCCTAAGTCGCTTCCTGAAGTGCCCGACTTCTTCACACTCGGGTTCTGTCCCATACACGCCCAGTTGTTGGCAAATATCCAGTAAGCGATCATGGGGAAGTGCAAGGAACCCCTCTCGATCCAGGAATGCAAATGTAAACCACAGCATGCGGTGGGTAATTTTCCCTTTTATAGTGGGTTGCATCATGCGGTAAGCCAGCTTTTTTAAAAACGCGTCATCACCACTGAATTGAGCTAACTTGATTCGCCTTTTAACGAATTCTAGCGAGAGAATGCTTCTGTCGATCTGTACTGCTTTTAATAGGTCATCGTCATCTTCTTCACCATTGCGTGCTGCCAACACCAGTTCGCAAAGTGATTGTCCATGGGTCATACGAGCCAGGCAATCGAACAGCGTGGTTAGAAATGTTAATGCAAGGACATGTAAAACTAGCTTCACATCGTCAGAAGCTGCGTTTATGAATTGAATGATTTCATCGAGTGTTGGATAGGATGTCTCAGCTGAAACGTGCTCAGTAACGATCGATTTAAGCCATTCTGCCGCTGAATCTGGGTTAGCTGCAATGTGTCCAATTTCGTCATCATCAAATAGAGCAAATATCGATAGCCCCCGCATTGCTTCTTCATCAAGGTAATGCTCAGACCAGTCGTCGATCTCCAACGAATCAAGAATAAGTAGAAGCGCAGAGCCATTAAACGAAAACCAATCTCCCGCGGCTTCCATATCATCGAAAAGCCCTTCAAGGTTTTTAAAGAACCATTTTAGAAACGGAATGGTGGTGTCTAGTTTGTATTCATCATCCATGATGTAACCGTAGTGTTGTTTGTGGGGTTAGTATACATATGCAAACAAGTTTAGCAGTCAGGTGAATATAGCGAGTGATGTCAGGGCATTTTCAGGCTTGTGCACTACTTGCTCCGCTGCACGTATTCGCGTTCGCGGCGTGCGTGCACACGCCTCAAAAACAACACAAATTGTAAAT
Source organism: Pseudomonadales bacterium (assembly GCA_019090315.1). GTDB lineage: Bacteria > Pseudomonadota > Gammaproteobacteria > Pseudomonadales > JAHRWD01 > JAHRWD01. The sequence goes on along the minus strand of JAHRWD010000087.1, from coordinate 109,782 downwards.
ATAATGCGCTCCTGAAACAGGTACGACGTGAGTGTTATGTGCAGTGTCTGATATTCTGCCAGGCTGTCATAAAATGAAACGAAGTGTTTCAGTTAATAAGGCTTAGGTGCGTATACGGGACATCGGTGACAGGACTCTAAAAAAAATTGAAAAAATCCATGTTTTGGCGTTAATATTCCAATATATTGGGGTTTGTTCCACCATAGGTAACCAATACTCGGATACTTAATTTTCGGCTATTGACGCAATTGGAATACCTCCTATGCTCGGTGTAAATAAGGCAATACAAGAAGGGGTTTTCAGTGACCGACACAGAAATAGAAGTAATATCCAAACAAGCTCAGGACTATTACCAAAATACACCAGTTATTATTTTGGGTAGCGGTGCTTCGGCTGCTTACAATATGTCAGGGATGTGGGAGCTATCCCAGCATTTGATTAAAACAATACAAATTAAAGACTTATCTCCGAATGAGATTGAATCATGGGCTAATTTCTGCGCTCTTCTCGAAGATAATGTTGATCTTGAAAGCGCTCTTCATCAGGTTAGCTTGTCCCCAGTATTAACAAATAGAATTGTGTTATCTACATGGGAACTACTTGTCCCTCAAGACATTGCGGTCTTTGAGAGGTCTCTTACTGATTTGAATTTATTTCCACTCGGTACGCTTTTAAAACACATGCTAAGAAGCACTACAAAACAAATAAACGTTATTACACCTAACTACGACCGGCTGGCAGAATATGCATGTGAGCAAGAAAACATCCATCATTTCAGCGGTTTCTCACTTGGTTACCGAGGTGTTCCCGTTAAAAAAAATTATTTACGGCCTCGAAGACAGGTAAATATATGGAAGGTGCATGGTTCTTTGGGGTGGTTCGTCAATGACCAAGGTGTTATTTTTTCGCTTACCAACATCCAAAATATTCCCGACGGACTTACACCATTAATTGTCACTCCAGGTTCTGAAAAATATCGAAGTACTCATAGAGATCCGTATAAAACAACTATACATGAGGCCGATGATGCGATTGATGCAGCATCTTCATATCTTTGTATTGGGTTTGGGTTTAATGATGAGCATATTCAGGAAAAACTAGTAAATCGCTGCGCAAAAGATGACGCCACAATAATTGTAGTTACTTATCAGTTATCGGATTCAGCCAAAAGATTTTTATTTGGCAATAATTCAATACGATACCTCGCCATTGAATCGCAAGAAAATGACCTTGATTCTGTAGCCTATAGTTCCGAACTAAATGGTCCGATTAAACTTGATGGAAATTACTGGTCTTTAGATGGATTTTTAAAATTATTAAAGTAGGGATAAATAATGACAATTTTTAATTTTACTGATGATCAAGCGCTAGGAACTGTTTCTTCGGTTGATACTGCGACGGTAATAGTTGAAGTAGACGATAGCGAACAACTAAAAAGGTTGCAGGTTAATAGACTCGCAGTATTGCAAAGTAGTAAGCCAGGGCAACATTTGATTGGACTGATTAGTAAAGTTACTAGAAAACGGTTGGTACCACGTCATGATGACAGTGACGAAGATGAGCCTAGTGAACAGAATCTTTGCAAAGTAGCATTAATTGGATCATTGCTTGATGCAGATGGACTTAAAAGAAACGTATTCCGAAGGACTTTAGAGAGCGTTCCCGAGATTGATGCAAATTGCTTTTCCCTAGAAGGAGAAGACCTTACGGCATTTATGCGCGTTATATCTCATGCTGAAGGTGAAGGTAATTCCTTAGTACTTGGAAAATACACCTTAGATGAACATGCTGTGGCGTTTCTTAACGGAAATAAGTTTTTCCAAAGACATGCGTTCATAGGTGGTAGTACAGGGGCAGGAAAATCATGGACGACTGCAAAAATAATTGAGCAGGTTGCAGGATTAAAAAGCGCAAACTCAATCATATTTGATTTACACGGTGAGTATTCACCGTTAACTGGGGATGGAATAGAACACTTCAAAGTTGCGGGGCCAGGAGACGTAGACGCAGGTAATACGATAGCTGATGGCTCTATCTATTTGCCATACTGGCTTCTTTCGTATGAGGCATTGGTTTCACTTTTCGTAGATAGGAGCGATCAAAATGCTCCAAACCAAGCAATGATAATTGCTAGAGAAATAAATGCCGCCAAAACTAAATATCTACAAGATGGTGGGCATCAAGACGTATTAGATAATTTTACTATCGATAGCCCCGTACCTTTTAACCTTGCATTGTTACTTGACCGCTTAAATGACATAAATACTGAGAGAGTTCCTGGTGCTACTGCCAATAAAGATAAAGCAGGAGAGTTTAACAGTAAGCTCAGCCGTATGATTTCTAGGCTTGAAAATAAAATATCAGATCGAAGGTTGGGTTTTCTTTTTCAGGGCGGTGATGATGCTCTTCAGTTTGATTATCTAAACCGATTAGCTGACTCATTGTTAGGCAGTAGTGATGAAAACGGAACCGGCGGAGTCAAAATAATTGATTTCTCGGAAGTGCCATCTGATGTTTTACCGTTAATTGTTTCATTGGTCGCCAGGTTGTCGTTCTCTATTCAGCAGTGGACACCGCTGGACAAAAGACATCCGATTGCGCTTATGTGTGATGAAGCTCACCTTTATATACCGAGCAGAAACCTCGCTGACTCTGCTGATGAGATTTCAATCAAAATTTTTGAACGAATTGCAAAAGAAGGCAGAAAATATGGGCTTAGTCTTGTTGTAATTAGTCAGAGGCCATCCGAAGTTAATAAAACGATACTTAGCCAATGTAGCAATTTCGTTGCAATGAGGCTTACCAATTCTGATGATCAAGCTGTTATCAAAAAGCTACTCCCAGATAGTTTGGGTAGTTTTAGCGACATACTGCCTACGCTAGATACAGGGGAAGCATTAGTAGTGGGTGATGCTAGCCTTTTGCCTAGCAGAATACGAATAGATGAGCCGGTAAATAAACCAAATAGCGGAACTATCGAGTTTTGGCAGGAATGGCAAAGTGAAGTTGATCCAACCCGTCTAAGTACAGCTGTTGATAATTGGCGTAAGCAGAAAATTGGATGATTTATTACCAAGCACATATCATCGAGGCTTAATCGCAGCCACTGCGTTATATTGCCTTTGCGGAACATTTGCCGAAACTAGTTATGCTCAGTTATGACTTGCAGTGCATTGTCGGCAACGGGCGTCACAAATAATGTCAATTAAAACAATTAGTTACATTCTATTTTTAATTCTACGAACCAGGGGGTCGCACGTTCGAATCGTGCCGGGCGCACCAAATTTTCTGCCTAATATCAACCGGTTAGCGCTTCTGCTCTAACCGGTTTTTTATTTCAGTATTGTCCGTGTGGGAATATTGTGGGTACCTTGCCTGCTCACACTTGCTGACTTCCTCGAAAGCTCTGATATTTCCGTTGCAGAATAGTGATGCTTCCGGCGATTCTGGGCTGCTGTCTATTATCGCCCCCACCAAGAATAAGCGGTTCCTATCTCTTTTTACATTTAAACAAGGTATGGCTTATGCCGATATCTTCAAAAACTTCGTCAATGTATAAACCGGATTTTTCGATCAGTTTTTCCATATCTCGCGAGTGGTACATCTGGCTGTTGCCGTTAGCAATGGCAGTAAAATAAAGCGAAGTGGCGTGCAAGCTATAAGTTGATGCTTCAAACTCCTGCTTGTCCCAATATGTTTCTAAAATATAAAGTGCTCCATTTTCATCGAGCGCTTCAAACGATCTTTTTAGCAAGCCGAGTACTTCGTCCTGTGAAAAACAATCCAGAAACTGGCTCATCCAGATAGTGTCGTATCCTTTTGGAAAGGGCACGGTTTGATCGAGTAAGTTTACCGGAATGGCATCGATCCGCGTGGAAAACCCCGCGTTTGCGATATTTTCCAGCGCCTCTTTTGTCTGGCCAGGAAGATCGACAATAGTCATCTTTATTGCGTCATTGTGGCGCGCACAAAACAGGGAAAATTTGCCAGTGTTTCCGCCGACATCCAGGATTTTTTTTGGATTGCCTTTAAACAGGTATGGCATTACTTCGGGGAACGCATAATCAGAATAGAAATGATCAAAACCGAACCAGCTTTTACGAAATTGATCCGGCATTTCTGAAAGGGCTTCGTAGACTGTATCCCAGTTTCCAAATCCCTTTAAACCTTCCGCTTTTCCATTTTTAATCGCATCCTGAAGATGGAAAAAACCAAGGTAATTTACATCGTTGGTAAAATCCATGTTTACTTTGGTCAGTTCATCGCTTTGGACAAAGTACCCTGTTTTGGTAACGCTCCATCTGTCATCCTCAACCATCACCATTTCAAGGCTTAAGCCGGCTTCAAGCAGGACTTTTACGCCATACTCCGAAAGCTCCAAATCCTGGGCGATTTCTTCCAGTAAAGCACCCTGGCGGCGATGCTTCATAAGGCGCTTCAATATACCCAGGTCACGCAGGGCTTTTGCCGCCTGGAACATGATGGGGCCAAAAGCGATTTTTTGAGCGTCAAATTTGGCTTGAAGGGCCGATTTGTCATCTGATCCGTAGGTAAAGTCCATTATTTCTTTGCTGCTTAGTTAGTGTATTTGTCTGGGAAAAGAAATATAAACACCCCTTAGTCAGAAATCAAGGAGTAGTGGTTTGCGATATTTTGATGCCTTGTTAAGGCCGTAAACTGCAATGGTGAAATGACAATGACACTATTAAAAACGTCGGTACGGAGGCCGATAAACACCGACCCAAAGAATACTCATAGAGTACGAGAAACCAAATACAAGCATCCGTTTTGGAGCTGAATCGCATCGACTCTGCCTTAGTGCTATGTTGCCTTTCCCCAAGGTTTGCCGAACATGGTCATGATCAGCTGTCGTTTACCGCTGTATTGAGCCAGTAGAACTGATCCGGACAGGCTGATAGCTTATGCTGTGATACGACGGCTAGTGCATACCCTTCAAGTTCCTGCTCAAGTAAAAACCAGTCTTTGTTTTCGTTTAGCAGGTCAAAAATAGAGATCTCTTTTAGCCTTGTTGTTGACTGATGTTTTTTTGAGAGAGCTTTGTAACAGGCTTCCTTTGCGCACCAGCAGCGGTAAAAAAAATCAGCCTGGTTATCTTTTAAGCGAGAAAAATAGTCCAGCTCTTCCTCGTTCATGATCTCGTTGGTAAGCTCAGGAAATTTCCGCTGTTTCTTTTCTTCCAGGTCGATACCAACTTGGCATGTGGCGATTGCAAAGCAGATCAGACGATCGCTGTGGGTTAAACTTAAAAAGGTATTGTTGGGCAGGTTTTTAATGACCGGTACAGAGTCAGGAGTTTGGATAAATGCCCAATGATTTTTCTGCTCGGGGAAACATTGGGTAAGTGCATGGCGCATGAGTGCGCGGCTTACTAAATACTCGTTTTGTTTGGTGTTGCTTTTTGTAGCGAGGAATCGCCGGTCTTCGGAGGGGGAGAACTGGTTTTTTATCTCTTGTGCAGTCTCTTTTGAGAGATCTCCAGCCCTGGTAAACCAGAGCTGGAGGCTGTGTTCCTGAGCAGTGGTGCTACTTCGCAAGCTTGACCACTTTTCCCTGTATTGCAACGCCAGACATGAATGTACCAGCATGGCATTCAAATTCAGTTTCACTGCTACTCACGCGGCGATCATAATAGCTGACAATATCAATGACGGCATTTCCACCCTCATTGATAGCACGTTTTTGCATGGTGATAAGTGCGGAAAGCAGAGCCCATCGGCAAGCTTCTTCGTCACTTTTATTGAATGCATTGGTTTTTTTGCTGGTAGAGTAAACGCCGTAAGACTTCGACACTTTTGCGTGTTTTTGCTCACCAAAATAGAACTTAATATCAGGGTCAAGCTTGTTTTTGTAGTCCATTGTCTCAAAAGCATCTTGTATGGAAATCATAAGTTTGTCGTTCCGGCTATATGCCTGGGAGGACGCAAGAAGTAATACTGTTGCTAACAGCGCGGTAAAAATTCTCATGGATATAGCTCCTGGTAAGATGAGTTGTAGTAAGTTGTGTAACTCGGCGGTATCAAATTCTATATGGTATTCTGGTTTCGATCAATTTGACGGGTTGTTGGATGCGCGCGTGCTGCGTATTTGTTGGAGGTCTCTATGAACAAAGGATTGATGTTACCGTGGTGAAGTTTCAACTTGAGGCATGGTCGGCGATTGCTGGTGAGGTGAATACCGAGGGTGACTGGCATCGTTGGTTAGCTAATCCTCTGCTTCCGGAAGAACCAGTTGCAAAGGCGGTGTTAAAGAAGGCGCCAGCAATGCTGCGCCGTCGTTTTGGGGTGTTGGGAAAGAGTGTGATGGGTGCGGTATTGCCGATTATCGAGGACGGCGAGGCGGTACCGGGTGTTTTCGCAAGCCGGCATGGGGATCTCAAATTAACTCTTTCACTGTTGAAAGATATCGGCCTTGATCAGCCGCTTTCACCCACGGGATTTGGCCTTGCGGTACATAATGCAGTGGCTGGCCTGTTGTCCATTGCACGCAGGGATACCAGTGAGGTGACAGCCATTTCCGCGTCCGAAGGGTTGGTATTGCAGGCACTGTTTGAAGCGATTGGGCAACTACAGGTTTCCGAAAAAGTACTCTGTGTTATTTATGATGCACCTGTGCCAGAGCCATACAGCAACTATGTGGCTGGTGACCCCTTCCCCTACGCTATCGCAGTGATTCTAAGCAGAACCAATGATGATGCTCAGGGGTATCGACTGATTCCTCGCTCCGCTGATGCACTAAGTAACAGCGCCCTGCCCGAACAGTTCGCTACGGAACCGCTACGCTTTATCGAGCTTCTTGCGGGAAACACCACGGCCATGGAATCCGAATTGAATGGTGTTAGCTGGCGTATCGAAAAAGATACTGATGTTTGAGTCTATACGATATGGCTGGCGCTGGTTTGCGACCGCGTTCAGCTTCCTCCTGTTTGGTGTAGGCGGGATTTTGATCCCTGTGCTGGTGATTCCGGTGCTTTATATATTGCCCGGCGGTAAAGCGCGACGGGAACAGCGTGGGCAGAAATTCATACACGGTGCTTTTCGGCTCTATATCGAGTTAATGAGAGTTATGGGAGTGCTGACCTACGACGTGAGTGGTATTGAAAAACTGAAGGATGCCAGGTTGATTCTGGCCAATCACCCATCTTTACTGGATATAGTTCTGCTGATATCCTTCGTGCCCAACGCGAACTGCGTGGTAAAGGGTAAGCTATTACATAACCCGGTGATGAGAGGAGCCCTGAAAACAGCGGGCTATATTATCAATGATGAGGCTGCTGAGAATGTGATTGATGCAGCGGCTGAGGCGATCAACAGTGGCCATGCGTTGATAATATTTCCGGAGGGTACACGCACAACCCCATCGGAGCCGATACAGCTTAAAAGGGGCGCAGCGAATATCGCCATCAGAACCGCAACGGATTACACCCCAGTGTTGATAGAGTGTATACCCACTACACTCACCAAGACGGATCGCTGGTATCAGATTCCGGATACCAAAGCACATTTTCGGATACAGGTTAAAGATCAAATCGCAGTTGAGCCGTATCTGAACGATACCGGTTCGGCGAAAGCAGCGCGGGCGTTGACAGCTGATTTGAGTAATTTTTTTAGGCAGGAGTTAGGAACGCATGAGTGAACTGCACGTTGAACTAAAACAGATGATCATTGATGTACTGGATTTAGAAGATATCGAAATTGATGAAATTATTGATGATGAACCGCTCTTTGTTGAGGGCCTGGGTCTGGATTCAATCGATGCGTTGGAGATCGGTTTGGCACTACAAAAAAACTATGATATTCAGCTTAAATCTGATTCAGAGGAAACAAAAGAACATTTTTCCAGTATCAATTCGTTAGTTGAATTAGTTAAAACCCATCGGGAAAAATAGGTCTAACGAGTTAACATTGAGAAAATAATGAGATGAAGAATCAACAAGAAATCCTGCAAAAACTGATCGAGATTTTTGATGATCTTTTTGAGACAGATCCGGCGGATATAACACTTGAAGCCACTCTATATGAAGATCTGGATATCGATAGTATTGACGCGGTTGATCTGGTCATCGAACTGAAGAAAATTACCGGGAAGAGAATCGAACCCGATGATTTTAAAGAGGTGCGCACCGTTCAGGATGTGGTTGAACAGGTAGATAAGCTACTCAACCAAAACTAAATTTCTAAAAGCCATCTTGCTCAAGATAGTCATCAATGCGGCAGTTATCATACTGTCGCTTTGTTATCCCTTTATTGTCTATTTTGGTTTACAGCACTTCGAAGCCAAAATTCTCCTGCCAGTACTGTTGATGTTGCTTGGCTTGAGATGGCTGGCCGGGGGTCAAAACTCCGAGCGAAAGATTGTAATCGTGGCAGTTGTCGGTGTTGTGATGGCCACCCTGATCTGGGGTAATCAACTGGCTTTAAAATTCTATCCGGTGATGATGAATCTTGGATTCCTGATCTTTTTTGTCAGTAGCCTGTTTTCTCCAACTTCCCTTGTCGAACGAATGGCCCGCCTTCAGGATCCCGATCTGCCTCCCCATGCGATTGTATATACCCGAAACGTAACCATTGTCTGGAGCATTTTTTTTCTGTTAAACGGTTCAATTGCGTTGTTTACCGCGCTGTTTGCTTCGGAAAAAATCTGGATGCTGTACAACGGATTTATCGCCTACATTCTTATTGGTGTTCTTGCTGCGAGTGAGTGGTTAATTCGCCAGCGGGTAATGCGCAAGCACGCGAATTGACGTGGCAAACACTACACTCACCCCGCTATCGACTTGGCTCAACAAGCATCCGGAAAATATCATTGCATTTCAGGATGGGGAAACATCGGATGCCGATGATTTCCTCTTGAGAGTAAGCCAATGGATGGGCATCCTGGGCAGATACAATGGTGATCGCTGGGCGGTATATCATGCCGACGCATTTGAGTTTTTGGCGATCATTTTTGCACTTTGGCAACTGGATCGTACCGCCTGTATTCCCGGTGATAATCGACCTGCAACCATTGATCGACTGACTGCGCGCGTAGATGGGTTTATCGGTGATTTTCCAGGGAAGGCTGTCCCCACCGCGGATCAAACAGACAGCCGTACACAGGATGTTAGTTGGCGAGAGCTGAAGCAGAATTTCCTGGCTATTGAGATATACACGTCCGGCTCCACCGGTGAGCCAAAACCGATTAGCAAAACAATGCGCCAGCTGGAGGAAGAACTCCAGTCACTGGAAACCCTGTGGCCCAGTGAGCCGGAAGCTGTGATCGCCACCGTGACTCACCAGCACCTGTACGGGTTGACGTTTCGCCTATTTTGGCCATTTTGCACCGGTCGCACATTTTCTCGCAATTTATGTGAATACCCTGAAGATATTCTACGTCAGGCCAGCGGGTGGGATCGATTCTCACTGATATCAAGCCCGACACATTTGCGGCGATTAAACGATTCATTAAGCTGGGATAAGATAGCCGATGGCTGCCAGTATGTGCTTTCAGCCGCAGCGCCGCTGGACAGGCGAGACAGTCTTGCGGTTGGCGAGCTCTTGCAAGCGCCGGTACGGGAGATCTACGGTAGCTCTGAAACCGGTGCGATAGCCTGGCGTATGCAAAAAAACGAAGCGGCTGATGCATTGTGGCAATCACTCCCCGGCGTGCAACTAAGCGCAACGGTAGAAGGTACCCTTCGGGTGGATTTTGCTTACTCCGATTCTGTTGATCCGCTAATTTTGCCGGACAAGGTGACATTCACATCAGTAGATTTCTTTAGCCTGCTGGGCCGGGTAGATCGGATTGTAAAAATTGAAGGAAAGCGGGTTTCGCTGGCGGCTATTGAACATGCCCTGTTAGAGAATAGTACTCTGGTGGAGGACGTAAAAGCACTCACCATTGAACGACAGCGGGTAGAAACCGCGGTGGTTATACAGCTCACCGCTGAAGGAAACAGGGTTCTCGCAGATCAGGGCAGAAAAGCGCTGATCAAAGGTTTCAAATCGGAGCTGGCCAACGAGTTTGAAGCGGTTGTATTGCCGCGACGTTGGCGATTCACTGATCAGATACCCTATAATCCTCAGGGTAAAATTTCACTGGAGTCTTTGCAGTTAATGTTTGAGAAAGAGCCTGTTATCTGGCCGAAAATCATCCATCAAAGTGTTGATGGTGCTCAATTGCTAATGGAATGCGTCGCTCCCGCAGAGCTGGCTTATTTTAAAGGTCACTTCGAAGAGCAGCCCATTTTACCGGGAATCGTCCAGGTGCATTGGGCTGAAGCTTATGGCCGACAATTTCTGCCGCTAACCGGACGTTTTATTCGGCTGGAAGTGATCAAATTTCAGAAGGTGATCGTCCCTGATCAAGTACTCACAATCACATTAAAATATGACAGTGAGAAAATGAAACTGACCTTTAAATATGAGTCGGATGCGGGGGTTCATTCAAGCGGGCGTGTCTGTTTTGAGTAGCCGGCCAATGTTTAAAGCAGCAGTGTCTAAACCGGTAGCTTTTAAACCAGCAGTACTCATTCCTGTCTACAATCATGAAAATGCGATTGAGCTTACTCTGAAGGAAACACTTCAGCACAACTGCCCTGTGTTATTGGTTGATGATGGTAGCGATCCGGTTTGTCGTGACCTGTTAATAGTGCTGACCGAAAAACATTCCGATATGGTCCAGTTGTTAAGGCTGGAACGTAACTCTGGAAAAGGCGCTGCAGTACGGGCGGGATTCAGAAAATTGCATTCGGATGGCTTTAGCCATGCAGTGCAGATTGATTCCGATGGCCAGCATGATCTTGCTGATTTGCCTGCCTTTCTTGAAACAGCTCAAAAGAACCCGGGGGCACTTGTCGCTGGTTATCCTATATATGATGAATCGGTGCCGAAAAGCCGGTATCTCGCACGTTACCTGACCCATGTATGGGTCTGGATCAATACAATCTCATTTACGGTTCGTGACAGTATGTGTGGCTACCGGGTTTATCCACTTAACGCGATAGTGAATATGTTGCAGATAAACCCCTGCGGTGATCGAATGAGTTTTGATACCGAAGTGATTGTACGTTGGGTCTGGAATAGTGGCGGGGTTATCAATTTACCGACCGCAGTCAGCTATCCGCTTGATGGTGTTTCTCACTTTGATCTCTGGCGGGACAATCTGCATATATCACTCATGCATACTCGGTTGTTCTTTGGTATGTTGTGGCGACTTCCAAAACTGGTTTGGAAAAAAATAGATGGCTGATTCAGAAAAACACTGGTCAAAGGTCGGTGAAGCCGGGTCGATGCTGGGCATGAAGTTGTTGCTACTATGCTATCGACTCTTCGGCCGGACAGTATTCAGGTTGTTTCTGACACCGGTGATGGTTTATTTCTATTTTGTCCGAAAAGATGAGCGTCAGGCATCAAAGCAATACCTCAACAAAATCAAACCATTTCTGACTGAAAGTCAGTATAAGAAATTAAACTCATTTCGCCATTTTATGAGTTTTGGTGATCAACTTCTGGATACCTTTCTGGTATGGAAGGGGTTGTTGGGACAGGGGAGTGTTATATTCGAAACACCAAGCGTTGTTGAAAGAATGGGAGATGAAACCCATGGTAAAGGCGGAATTATTGTTGTTTCTCACCTTGGCAACATTGAAGTCTGCAATGCGCTTATTCAAAAATTCCCAAGTATACGGTTAACACTATTGGTGTATACCCAGCATGCGGAAAGGTACAACGCCGTAGTGGATAAGAGTGATGATGGATCCGGGGTTGATATATTGCAGGTATCCGACATGTCGCCCGCTACTGGCATGATCCTCGCGGATCGAATTGAGCGTGGTGAGTTGATTATCATTAGTGGCGATCGAACACCCGTTTCAGATAATGGTCGAATCTCCGATGTTACCTTCCTCGGAGATACTGCACCTATGCCCCAGGGAGCATTTATAATTGCCAGCCTGTTGAAGTGCCCTGTGTATCTTATTTTCTGTTTAAAACAACAGGAAAAATATCACGTGTTTGCTGAACTTTTTTCTGAATCATTGGAATGTAAAAGAAAAGACAGAAAGGTTGAAATTGACAAAGCCGTTCAGAGGTATGCAGATCGATTGGAATACTATTGTATAAAAGAGCCGTTGCAATGGTTTAATTTTTTCCCTTTTTGGAATACAACTGATACTGAAATTTCACAGGAGTTCGAACGTGGTAGTCGCTGAAACAGTAATTAAAGTTCCTTTTCACGATGTGGATTCCATGCGCGTGGTCTGGCATGGGTTCTATGTAAAGTATTTCGAGATTGCTCGTTGTGAACTACTGGATGAAATTGGCTACAACTATATTCAAATGAATGAGTCGGGCTACGCTTGGCCAGTCATCGATGTACGTGTTCGTTATGCACAACCAGTTCGGTTTCAGCAGGAAATTCGGGTAATCGCAAAACTTAAAGAGTGGGAAAACAGGCTGAAAATTGATTATCTAATTGAAGATGTCGAATCCGGAAAACGCTTAACCAAAGGTTATACGGTTCAGGTAGCCTGTGACCTAAAAACCAATGAGATGTTATTTGAATCGCCGGATATTCTTTTCGAGAAGCTAGGTATTAAACGGTGATCAGATGCTTTGTTTCACTGTTATTATTGCTATCTGCAAACTGTTTTGCGGCCGTTTCATTTGATCAACTTAAACAGATCACCACGACCACCGGAGATCTCAGGGGGAATTTTACCCAGGACAAATATCTGAATGCACTGGATGCCACACTGACTTCAACCGGAACATTTAGTTATCAGCGCAAGGTGTCTGTACGCTGGCAAACGCTAGAGCCGATCGAAAGTGAATTTCTAATGACGCCGACTGAAATGGTATCCCGGCAGGATGATCAGGAACTGTTTCGGATGAAATCGGGGGATAACCCGGTTGTCGCAATTCTGAATAAAATATTTTTTTCGGTATTAACCGCAGAGTGGGAAAACCTGGCGCAGTATTTTCAGATTATCGATGCGGCTATTGAAAAAGAGTATTGGCAGGTAGAGTTGATCCCTTTGGATAACACCATTCTACAGGTCGTTAATCGTGTAGAGCTAAAAGGCGACCGATTCATGCGCACCATCATTTTGCATGAAAAAGAGGGTAATCGAACCACTATTCATTTTAGTGATTTAGTCACCAGTGCCAGCGATAGCCGGTAATAGCGGAATCAGACTTTTTAATGCATCGATCGTCTTCTCATATCTGGGCTATTGGTTGGTTGCTATTGGTAATCGCCATTGTATTTTTGGCGGTAAAAAAACAACCCTCATTCGACTCTGACATTATGACCCTTCTGCCGATCTCTGATCAGCAACCGATTGTGCAGAAGGTAACGCAGAAAATGGCAGAAGGTTTTTCCAGCAAGCTCATCATGATGCTGTCTGGAGAGAGTGACAAAGAGGTTCGTAATGCGGTTCGCTCTCTAGCCACGGCTCTGTCGAACCCGGATGCGCCGGTTGCACAGGATATTGCCAACGTGCTGTGGCAGTCAGATGGCACAGAACTCGCCAGCCTAAAAGCAGAGCTATTTCCCTATCGGTTTGCCATTCTTGATGAACAGATTCGTTCATCGCTGCTGGCGGGTGATTATGAAGCGGTAATGAACAGGGCATTGTTCCGTTTGTACAGCCCTATGCCAACCGGTGAGATCTCTATCGTGGAGGATCCCTTCGGGCTTTTTTCAACGCTTTCGATGAATCGCCAGGTTGGCCTTAATGTTCAGATTTCCGACTCGTTAATAAAAGTAACTACCACCGATCGACCAACCTACATATTGATCGTTTCCCTTGCCGGTAAATCCTATTCGCCGGCGGTACAGGAGCGGGTGCTGGGCCTTATCGCGGAACAGAAGAAGATTCTCGATGCATCGGGAGTAACCCTTGATATGTCGGGAATGTTGCTGCACGCCGCAGCGGGCGCACGCCAGGCAACCAGTGAAATATCGACCATTGGGGTTGGATCATTGCTGGGGATTGTGGTCATCATGTTGCTGGTTTTCAGGCGGGTCACACCCATGTTGTTGATGCTGTTGAGCGTATCCGCGGGGTGCGTGACAGCAGCGGCAGTGACCATGCTGGTGTTCGATCGAGTTCATCTGGTGACCTTTGCTTTCGGCGCTGGGCTGGTGGGGGTTTCCATCGATTATTCACTGCATTTTATATGTGAACGCCATGCCACATCATCGAATCAAATTCTGCGCAGGTTACTGCCGGGTTTGCTGTTGGCACTGTTCTCAAGCACCATCGCTTACGCCGCGCAGGCGCTATCACCGTTTCCCGGTTTGCAGCAGATGGCCCTGTTTTCCGTGGCGGGATTGGTCTCCTCTTGGTTAACGGTAATTCTCTGGTTTCCGCTGCTGACCACTCAATATAGTCAGAGTCGCCTCGTCAGTGCAGAAAAACTAAAAAGGCTTCGGGACAGCTTTCCGTTACTTAACCGGAATGTACCGATAATGAGTTTGTTGGCAGGTGCGTTTGTGCTATCGATTTTCCTGTTGTGGAATAGTGTCAGCCTGGATGATGTCCGGTTGTTGCAAACTTCGCCCACCAGCCTGTTGAAAGAGGAGGAGCGGGTTCGCAATGCGCTGGGTATCAATAGCAGTGTGCAGTACATGCTGGTGTCCGGAACTTCGGTAGAGCAATCTCTGCAAAAAGAGCAGCGCTTAATCGCTGGTCTCGATCAGCTTAAATCAGATGGCCTGCTGGAGGACTATCAGGCCCTGACAACCGTATTGCCCTCACTCAATCGGCAACAACAGAATATTGGTTTGATCGAGAGCCTGTATCAACATCAGTTGGCTACGTTTTATAATGTGTTGAAGATGCCAGCCGGTACGCTCGAAAAAGCGCAATTAGCCCTGATCCAGCAAACAGATCTATTGAGCCCTGAGATATGGCAGCAACAACGCAGCAGTGAAAGCTGGAAAAACCTGTTGGTGATGATTGACGAGACTGAGGCGGCAACCGTTATTCGGTTTAGCGGTAAGATCAATGATGAGCTACGGCAAAAGCTGATAGCGCTATCCGGTACCGAGCCGGATGTACTCTATGTTGATCAAGTTCAGATGATTTCGGATCTTATGGAGACCTATCGTTACCGTATCATTCAGTGGGTTTTGCTGGCCTATCTGGTTGTTTTTCTGGTTCTGTTGATTCGGTATAAACGCCAGGTGTGGCGAGTGATGGCACCACCGGTTTTAGCGTCGGTCTTCACCTTAGCGATGCTGGTTCAGATTGAAGGTGGGCTCAATCTATTTCATTTTCTTGCATTGATTCTGGTGTTGGGAATAGGGTTAGATATGGGCATATTTCTTTCCGAAACCAACGAAAGCGCATATACCTGGTTAGCGGTGTCGCTCTCGACCGTCACCAGCCTGCTGGCATTTGGTTTGTTGGCATTGAGTGATACACCGGTTTTACATCATTTTGGTTTAACCGTACTAATTGGTTTAATCTTTGTGTGGCTGTTAGCGCCGCTAATGCGCAATACAAATTTGGCGTAATACTAATTCTGGAGATGTTCGATCATGAGTACGCCTAAAGGGCCATTCGATATCATCGTCATCGGTGCCGGGCCTTCCGGTGCGGTGGCATCGGCGCTGCTAAACAAGCAGGGCTACAATGTGCTGGTTGTGGAAAAGGAGCATTTTCCGCGTTTTTCAATTGGTGAAAGTTTGTTGCCCCAATGCATGACCTTTCTGGAGCAGGCCGATATGTTAGAGGCGGTTCAAGAGGCCGCGTTTCAACACAAAAATGGGGCTGCCTTTGCCTATGGCGATCAATACAATTTTTTCGATTTTAGGGAGAAATTCTCTGAAGGTTGGGGTACTACTTTTCAGGTACAGCGAGACCGTTTTGACAAAATCCTTGCGGATCAGGCCGAAAAACAGGGAGTGACGATATGCTATGGGCATATGGTGACCGCCTTTGAGCCAGGGCCAGACAAGGTTCAGTTATCCGTCCAGACTGATCAGGGCGAGAGCTACGATATCAGCGCAAAATTTGCTTTGGATGCTAGTGGGTTTGGTCGGGTCCTGCCGCGTTTGCTGGATCTAAACTTACCATCTGAACTCGCAGTTAGAACCTCATTCTTTACCCATGTTGAAGACAATATTACTGATGAGCGACATGACCGGGAGAAAATTCTGGCTACGGAGCACCCCGGGCATCGTGATGTCTGGTACTGGTTGATTCCATTCAGTAATGGCCGCTCTTCAATCGGCGCGGTGGTTCCGGAGGGCTTTTTTTCTGGTGATTCCCGTGACCGTGAAAGTAAGTTAAAGGGGTTGGTTGCCGAGAGTGGCTTGATGAACGAGATATTGAAAAATGCAAAATTCGATACCGATGTTCTGGAAACAGGCGGTTACTCCTGCAGGGTGAAACAACTGTACGGCGATGGTTTTGCGCTATTGGGCAATGCTGGGGAATTTCTTGATCCGGTCTTTTCTTCGGGCGTTACAATTGCCTTGAAATCTGCCAGTCTTGCGGCTGCTGCGGTGGATAGACAACTGTCCGGATTGCAGCCGGATTGGGATGTAGAATATGCTGCGCCGCTGATGGTTGGAGTGGATACCTTTAGGGAGTTTGTCGAGGGTTGGTACGACGAACGTTTTCAGGATATCGCTTTTTCCGATATCAAGAATGAGAATGTGACCGGTATGATTAGCTCTATTTTGGCGGGCTATGCCTGGGATCAGAAAAACCCCTATGTTGATAAACCATCCCGCTTAAATACACTGGCTGAAATTTGTCGCGGATGAGTCGGTTTTTTGCGCTCTGGTTAATCCTGTTGACTATTTCGGGATGTTCTTTATTTTCACAAGCACCATCCGCTGGAAATAATGGAGTAGAAAAACCGATACCGGTAGCATTTAGACTGCTGCCGCCGGAGCAGGGTCCGGCTCCGGTACTGTTGAAGCAAGTGGTCACGATGGAAGCCAGAGGCGATCAGCAGCGTTTTATCGGAGTGGTGCGCATCACTAAAGAGCGCGTGCAGATGGTGGGTTTGCTGCCAACTGGGCAACAACTGTTCTCGCTGGATTATGACGGTGAAACACTGATTCAGGAAAACAGCTCCTACGCTGATATTCCGGGTCAGGAGATATTGACGATTATGCAGTTTTCCCTGTGGCCAGAAACCGCTGTCCGTCAGTACTACCCTGGAAATAGCGATTGGAATGTAGTGTTTTCGCCGACACAAAGAGTGCTTGAAAAAGGCGGAGACAAACTGCTGGATGTCCAATATTCAGGTGATGATCTGGCTATTGAAAATCATACCGGACACTATCGAATTTTGATCAAAACACTTGAGAAAACTGAGTTATGAGCACAACCAAATGCTACCTGAATGCGATGGGTATTCTTTGTGCCGCAGGTGATTCAGCAGAAACGGTGAAAGCCACTTTGTTATCGCAGAAGGCATCTCTTACTCCGACGGATGCATTCAGTACCGGTCGCCCATTGCCCCTTGGTTTGTACAGGGGCGAGTTGCCAGAAAATCCACTTGCCGATAGAAAATGGCAAAGCCGTAACAACCAGTTTGCTTTGGCCGTGCTAGCGCAGATTGAAGAAGATGTTTCAGCCGCCATTGCCAAATATGGTGCCGACAGGGTCGGGGTCATTATTGGCACCAGTACCTCCGGAATTGCCGAGGGTGAGCCAGCGATTAAACAGTGGGCTGAAACTGGAGAGGTGCCAGCGGAATATGATTATGCGGTGCAGGAGATGGGGGCAACAGCACAATTTGTTGCAACTGTGCTTTCAGTACAAGGCCCGACCTACGGTATTTCAACCGCCTGTTCATCCGGAGCCAAGGCATTGGCAAGCGCAAGACGACTGATTCAGGCGGGGATTTGTGATGCGGTGATCGCCGGCGGTGTGGATACCCTGTGCCATCTCACCGTCAAGGGCTTTTGCTCCCTTGAAGCCGTGAGTGATCAACAGTGCAACCCCTTTAGCGCAAACAGAAACGGCATCAATATTGGCGAAGGCGCAGCGCTGTTTCTTGTCAGCTCCGAACCCCGGGGCGTTGTACTGGCGGGGGTTGGCGAAAGCTCCGATGCTCACCATATTTCCGCTCCCGACCCAACCGGTGCTGGTGCGGTTAGATGTATGTCCGCTGCACTGAAGGATGCGGATGTTATGCCGGAACAAGTGGATTATGTAAATCTGCACGGCACCGCTACCGGCCTGAATGACCAGATGGAAGCACTGGCGATGAACGAAGTGTTTGGTACAGAAACTCTCTGTAGCTCAACCAAACCCTTTATCGGCCACACCCTGGGTGCAGCGGGTGCGGTTGAAGCAGGGATCTGTTGGTTGATGCTGAATAGTGATGCAGGAAGCAGTGCAGAATTAAACAGTCCAGATGAAAGTAGCGAAGCACTCCCACTGTTGCCAGTGCATCTGTGGGATGGTGTTGCGGATTCGGATTTGCCTGCGATCAACCTCGTCTCCCCGGAAAGCCGAATTGAGAAACCGGTACAGTATGTGTTGAGTAACTCCTATGCCTTTGGCGGAAATAATATCTCGCTGCTGCTGGAACGCCTTCAATGAAAAACCTATACGCCGTAACCGAGCTGGTTCCCCATTCCGGTAAGATGAGTTTGCTGGATCGAGTAACTGAATATGGAGAAGAGTGGCTTCAGGCCGAAGTCACCATTACCAAACATTCAATGTTTCTAGCAAAACAGGGTGTTCCGGGCTGGGTTGGATTAGAATATATGGCCCAGACTATCGCAGCCTTTGCGGGCTTGCAGGAACGCCTGAGCGATGGCCCACCGAAACTTGGCTTTCTGGTGGGGTCTCGGCGATACAGTTGTTCGCAGGAGTATTTTCCCGTAGGCCAAACCCTTCGCTTGAGAGTAGAGCGAGAAATGGAAACCAAAGCTGGGCTGAATGTTTTTCAGTGTAGTTTGCAGGGTGATGGCGTGGAAGCCTCCGCCCGTTTGAATGTTTTTCAGCCCGATGATGCGGCTAAATTTTTACAGGAATCGAGTGAATGAACGGTACGGTTTTGGTGACCGGATCCAGCCGCGGAATCGGCAAGGGGATCGCATTACATTTGGCGGAGCAAGGTTATGATCTGGTTTTGCACTGTTGTAATAACCGAGACCAGGCCGATCGGGTTGCGGATCAGATCAAAGAATTGGGCCGTGAGGTTCGGGTATTGCAGTTTGATATTTCAGACCGAGAAAAATGTCGAGAAATTCTTGAAGCAGATGTCGAAGAGTTCGGCGCCTACTATGGTGTGGTCTGTAATGCCGGAATGACCCGTGATAATGCTTTCCCCGCTATCCCCGGTGAAGAGTGGGACCTGGTAATAGGTACTAATTTGGATGGGTTCTATAATGTGTTGAACCCTGTCATCATGCCGATGATCCGACGTCGCAAACCGTGTCGAATTGTAACCATGTCCTCGGTTTCAGGTGAAACCGGTAATCGTGGGCAGGTTAGCTATAGTGCCGCTAAGGCCGGTATTATTGGTGCAAGCAAAGCGCTGGCGGTTGAGTTGGCCAAACGAAAAATTACAGTAAATTGTGTGGCACCGGGGTTAATCGATACTGACATGATGGAAGGTGTACATCTTGATGAGGCACTAAAACTGGTGCCGATGCAGCGCTCAGGAACCGTTGAAGAGGTTGTTGGCGTGGTTGGTTTTCTAATGTCAGAAAGCGCCGCCTATATTACCCGGCAGGTGATTTCTGTAAATGGTGGAATGTATTAATGAAACGTGTAGTGGTAACAGGGATGGCGGGTATCTCACCAATCGGCAATGATTGGCAGAGCATACAGAGTAACCTCAAGGCGATGAAAACCGGCATTGTGCGAATGGATGACTGGGATGTCTACAAAGGCCTGAACACCAGACTAGGCGCACCGGTAACTGATTTTGAAATGCCCCCTCATTTTGGCCGCAAACAGGTGCGTAGTATGGGGCGCGTGGCAAAGCTTGCGGTACTGAGTGCAGAAATGGCGCTGGAAAACGCTGGCTTGCTGGGCGATGACATTCTGAAAAGTGGCCTTGCCGGGGTCTCGCATGGATCCTCAGCTGGGGACTCGCTAGCGATTTCTGACTTTGGCAATATGCTGATAAGCCACACCACAGATGGTTTAAATGCCAACTCCTATATCAAAATGATGTCCCATACTGCGCCGGTTAATATCGGTGTCTATTTTGGTTTGCGCGGGCGAGTTATCACCACCTCTACCGCCTGTACCTCGGGAAGTCTGGGTATTGGTTATGCGTATGAAGCGATCAAAAGTGGCAAGCAAACCGTGATGCTCGGCGGTGGCTGTGAAGGCTTATGTGCTTCACAGGCGGCGGTCTTTGATACCTTGTATGCAACTAGCGTGAAAAATGATGCGCCTCACCTTTCGCCAAGACCCTTTGATAAAGATCGGGATGGCCTGGTGATAGGGGAGGGGGCGGGAACGTTGATTCTGGAAGAACTGGAACATGCGCAGGCGAGGGGTGCAAAAATTCATGCTGAAGTGGTTGGTTTTGGCACCAACTCGGATGGTTGTCACGTAACCCAGCCATCACCAGAAACCATGGAGATCGCACTACGTCTGTCCCTAAAAGATGCAGATCTGTCACCTGATGCAATCGGCTATGTGAGCGCACACGGCACCGCAACCGATCGCGGCGATATTGCTGAAACCCAGGCAACCGCTGCGGTATTCGGAAGCAACATGCCAATCAGTGCATTCAAAAGTTTTACCGGCCATACCCTTGGTGCCTGTGGCGCACTGGAAGGCTGGGCTGCGATAGAGATGATGAATAGCAACTGGTTTCACGCAACCGCCAATCTGGAAAATGTAGACCCGGATTGTGGTGAACTGGATTATATTTCCGGTGAAGGGCGTGTGATTGAAACAGAATATGTGATGAGCAACAATTTTGCATTTGGTGGTATAAACTCATCGTTGATCTTTAAACGTTGGGCATAGGAATCTGTTGGACTTCGGGTTAATTGTCGGATTAAGCATTAAAAGCGATAGTGTGAGGTCTCAGTGTGAAGGGCTGGATAACATCAGGTTATCCAGCCCTTTTTTGTTTCAAGAAACAGGTGATTCGTTGAGTTGGAGAGATGAAAGGCGATGGCAATAAGAAAAGGGACTTACAGGCACTTTAAAGGCAACCTATATGAAGTGCTAGATATCGCAAGGCACAGCGAAACCCAGGAAGAGCATGTGGTGTACAGGGCATTGTATGGCGAGGGTGGATTGTGGGTGCGGCCGTTGGTGATGTTTGACGAGATCATTGAGCGTGACGGCTTGAGCATGAAACGTTTTGTGCAGGTTGATGAGGCTATCACATAGCCTGATATCCTTTGATTTCGTTGTGAGGAGTATTCTGAAAATAGGGTCGTCAGGTTCTGCCATATGAGTGACTTTTCTGTATGACGCATCAATTCATAGCGATAGACTATAATTTGTAGCAGCTTTCAAAATCCGGGTTACCAAAAAAATATGAAGGGATACCCCCGCAGTTTTCTAATTACATTTTGTGTGGCTCTGGCCTACTATCTGAGTGGTCAGCTCGGCTTGTCGCTGGTCATCTCTCCAAGTGGTGCCGGACTGGTATGGCCATCCGCCGGTATCGCGCTTGCCACCGTTCTGGTTCTGGGTCGCCCCGCTATTTTTGGCGTATTTATCGGTGCATTTGTAACGGTTTTTTCACTATTGCCAGAAAATGTTGCTCTCTTGCTTGCCAGCGTGAATGGGCTTGGATCAACGCTGCAGGCGGTTGTAGGTGCATGGCTAGTACAACGATATGTGTGGGCACCTGATCGGCCTATAACAGACAGATCGGTTGCTATCCTTGTGCTATTTGGAATTCCGGTCTCTTCAGTGGTTTCATCTACGATCAATCTATCCGCTCAATGGGTGGTGGGTAGCGTGGATAGTGGTGATTTTTTAATCGGATGGCTGAGCTGGTGGATGGGTGACACGATCGGCATATTTGTGTTTACCCCTTTGGCCATGTTAATTCTCGGCCGATCACGTCCTGCATGGTATGAGAAAAGGTATTTGATAGGTATTCCTATACTGCTCTGCTTTTTGGTAATTTTGGGTGTGATTTATAAATCGATTGGGCTTGAAAAAGAGAGACTTGAGAACGAGTTCCAGCGACAGGCCGATTCATTAGCTTATGCGCTGAAAGTGGAGCTAAAAAAACAGGAGAAAACTCTTTATACACTCGGTAGCTTTTACCAATCCTCCTCTTTTGTGAGTAGAGAACAGTTTCGGATATTTACGGAAAACCTGCTTTCAGATGGGCACCGCCACCGTGCATTGGAATGGCTTCCTCGGATACGTAAGGAAGATAGAAAGAGGTTTGAAGAAGATAATCGAGAATATTTTCCTCCGCCATTTCAAATTACCGAACGAATTGGTCAGGGCCGAGCCCTTAAGCCAGCTGGTATCCGGGATGAGTACCTCCCTATCGCTTATCTTGAACCCATCAAGGGTCATGAGCGTGTTATAGGTTACGATGTTCTTTCAAACTCGATCATCAAAGAGGCGATCATTCGAGCCCGTGATACAGGTACTTTAGCCATCACTGCTCCACTTCAGCTTATCCAGGCAAAACCTAGCCGACTAAACTATGTTATCTACCTGCCGCTTTATCAAAAAAACAGCACTGTCGACAGCATCAATTCGCGTAGAGAAGCGTTTGTTGGTGTCCTGGCCTCGGTGATAAATTTTAATACGCTTGCTATGGCAGTATTTGATGGTGTGGGCGATGAAGATATCAATGTACGAATTTTTGCCGATAAAGGTGACCTGAAGCACGTTGTCCCATTCTACGAAAACATTGAAGAGTTGAGCTCGTATCCTTATCAATTGTCTACGCAATTTGATTTTATGATTGCATCGACTCCGATGAAAATGGAGGTTACGGCACAAAATTCTTTTGTTGTTACACACTCTTCCGGTGCCATCGCACTTCTATTTTTTGGTTCGTTGTTAGTGAGTGGATTGGTTACTTTGTTCGTTTTGCAGATGGCTATTCGATCTATGCGTATCGAAGAAATAGTGAATGAAAGGACATTAGCACTCACCAACGAGGTGACTGAACGAAAAGAAGCGGAAGAGCAGGCGAGATTAAATGAGGAGCGCTTTCAACGAGCCCTTAGAGCTACCAACGAAGGGATATGGGAGTGGGATATTGAATCTGGTGAAATGATATCCATACCTTCCTGGGAGGAGTTTCTTGGTTATGAAAAGGGAGAGCTTCCGGAACACGATATTGATATCTGGCGATTCCTCACCCATCCCGATGATAAGGCCGCAGAAAAATTTGAAGAAAGTCAGCTTGTTTCGGAGTTGGGTTCCGGCAGAGATCATGAGCTTCGCCTGAGGCATAAAAACGGTAGCTGGGTGTGGATTCGTTCACGCGGTGAAGTGGTCCAGAGAGATGATGATGGTGTACCCACACGGATCATCGGCACACGTATTGATATTACCGAGCGGAAAAAGGCAGAGGAGGAGATGCGCATCGCGGCTATCGCCTTTGAGACCCATGAGGGTATTTTAATCACCAATACGGATGGGGTGATTGTCCAGGTGAACCAGGCATTTTGTGAAATATCAGGATTCCAGGAGGTTGATGTGATTGGGCGGCATCCGGATATGTTTGAATTGTCGGGGGAGAACCCCGAGTCCTGGGACAGTATTGGTAACAGGCTTGAGCGTGACGGTCGTTGGGAAGGAGAAACCACCACCAGTCGAAGGTCGGGGGAAACCTATCCGGTTCATGCGAGAATTACCAATGTAAAAAATGAAGCGGGTGAAGTAACCCATACCGTCAGTATTTTTTCGGATATCACCCAGCGAAAACAGGATGAGGAGGAGATTGCCAAGCTTGCTTTCTTTGATCCTCTCACAAATCTATCAAACCGTCGGATGCTGATGATGACGGTTGAACACGAGATGACCGTTGCGCGCAGAAATGATCGCCATGGTGGTTTGATTTTTCTCGATCTGGATCACTTTAAAAACATCAATGATTCACTGGGGCACAGCCTGGGGGATCTGTTGTTAAAACAGGTAGCTGAACGCTTAAATAGTGTTATTCGCGAAGTGGATATAGCCTCTCGACTTGGAGGAGATGAGTTTGTGGTTTTACTGCCTTCCGAGGCAGACAATGAAAAGGATGCAGCCAATCAGGCACTTGTAGTAGCGGAAAAAATACAGAGAACCATCAATGAAGCATATGATCTGGAGGGGTTTGAATGCCGTATCACTACCAGTATTGGTATCAAGCTTTACCCTGTGGATGGTGATAATCCTGAAACACTGATCACCAATGCCGATACCGCAATGTACCAGGCAAAAGATGAAGGTAGAAACACCATACGCTTCTACAATCATCAAATGCAGGCAGAGGCGGATGAATGGCTAAACCTGAAGATGGATCTGCACAGAGCCATAGAAGATGACGAATTTGAACTCTATTTCCAGTGTCAGAATCATCGTGATGGCACAATTACTGGCGCTGAAGCATTGATTCGCTGGCAGCATCCATCATTGGGTCAGATTTCTCCGATGAAGTTTATTCCAATCGCCGAACAGGGAGGTCAGATTGTAGAGATTGGCGAATGGGTTATCAAAAAGGCCTGTGGTTATCTTAGGCAATGGCAGGATGCAGGTTTATCTCTCCCTCATCTCAGTGTTAACGTCAGTTCTCATCAATTTAATCACGCTGGGTTTATTGAAATGATCAAACGAGCATTGAGTGACACTGGGGCAGATCCTCAATCATTAATGCTTGAGCTTACTGAGGGTGTAGCGGTTGATCAAATTGATGAAACTATTGAGAAAATGACACAACTAAAAGAACTGGGTATTGGGTTTTCAATTGATGACTTCGGTACAGGTTATTCGTCACTGAGTTATCTGAAACGGTTACCGCTGGATCAGCTAAAAATTGATCGGGTGTTCGTGCGAGATATTGCCACAGATCCAAATGATGCGGTTATTGTTGAAACCATTATCAGCATGGCAAACCACCTGCAATTTGGCGTTATCGCCGAGGGAGTTGAAACAGAAGAACAGCTTAATTTCCTGATGGAAAAGGGTTGTACCGAGTATCAGGGCTACTATTTTTCAAAGCCGGCACCTGTAGATCAATTTATCCAACGACTCGTCGCTAATGCGGCTATGGGTGATTCGCATGAAGGGAAAGCGATCTAGCACTCAGCTTGTTCAATTAAAAGGATATCCTGGACCTGGGCAAACCGCGGGTATTTTCAGGTAATCAGCGTATCCATAAGATCCACCATAAACTCTGCATCTTCCTGCTCCATCGGCTCCCAGTACTCGATTCCCAGCCCTTTCAGAATCTCATTGCCCCTTGCATCCTGGTGCATTGAAAGAAGTATCTCTCTAACGGTATTAATGTGCTCGCTGCAATTAGGGCTCAATAACAACGCATGATGAATCATATGAATCTGACTGCTGATAACGGGTTGCAGTTGTTTTTTTACCAGACGGGATAGCTCGTTAAATGCCTCAGCCAGAAAAAAACCGATTTGAGCATCACCGTTGATCAACTGTTTTGCCACGCTGACATAGCTTGGCGCACCCTTAACGATAATATCAGCAGGATCAATATCGGCAGGTTCGATCATAATCATGCCAATGGTGTTCACATCTGGTGAATCGGCCTGAGCGATAGTGAGGGGAGCAGTTAGCTGATCCAGAGATTGAATACCACTATCAATATGGCTAGCGATGACTGCTTCATCTGGTTTTTGAAATGGTTTGGCAATGGCTATAAATCCCTCTTCCCTTACCAGCCGAGACATGTCGTAAGGGTTTGCATAGATAATATCAATCTTCTTATCGTTTAGGGCCTGATGTTGTTCATCAAAACCTTGATGCAGCTCGAGATGTACACCCTGTCCCCATTGTCTTTGAAACCAGGTGTTAAAGATGAACCAGTCAGAGATAAGTTCAGGTTTGAAATCTGGACTGATAGCCAGTTGATAGGTCATGGTTTTCTCCAAATAACTATAGGCGGGGCAGAATGTATACCGTTCAAAATGCTAAAACATAGTTGGGTATAGCTTGATGCACTCTTCCACCTTTTTCCTGGATGGTTCTCTACGCACAGATGTATATCCCTGGGTTACGCTATTTCGGATATTGGGTATGGCAGTCACATATACCCAGTAGTAGCCACCATCCTTACGAAGGTTTTTGACGTAACCATTCCACTTTTCACCCTTCTCCAGGGTGTTCCACAGATCGGCAAAAGCTGCAGGTGGTATATCTGGGTGGCGAAGTATGCTGTGGGGCTGGTCTATTAGTTCTTCCCTTGCGTATCCGGACATTTTTACAAAGGATTCATTGCAGTGGGTAATGACGCCACTGGTATCCGTTCGTGAAACGATCAGGCAACCTTTTGGAAATTCGGTTTCAATTTCGGTAACCAGTATCTTTCGAGAAGATCCATCATAAAAATTTAACGTATGCTCAACATACTCACCCACTATTTGATCAGGTTGCATATCGTTCATAGGGGGTACCTCTATTGCTGCGGATGTGTTGTACCAAAAAACCAGTTTAAAGAAGCTCGGTAATACTCTGGGTTGCACGCTTTACGTCCAGGAATATTAGTCCGAGTTTTGCCTTTGGCTTGGCCATCACAGTAACCACTGCATCTTCGCCGGCATGGGTCATTAGTACATACCCATTGTCACCTTTGATAAGCACTTGCTCCAGCGTACCTCTACCTAACTCCTCAGCGGTTCTATCACCTAATGACAGCATGGCAGCGCTCATTGCGCCAACGCGATCTTCATCAACCCCCTGGGGAAGAACAGCCGCGATCATGAGTCCGTCGGTAGAGATAACAGCAGATGCTTCAATATCTGCAGAGGTACCATTTAGTTCTGAAAGTACAGATGAAAGTATATCGTCTCGCATAGTAATCTCCTGGGATTGCGTTTTTTGATTGCAGTAATTTATTACGTTTAGTTTCTCGACATGGTTGATGAGTATCGAACAAAAAGAGCCCATGTAAGTGCCAGGAAATTCGGGTGTTCTAATTTCGGTGGGCCACTGATAATGAGGGTAAAAATTTCGTTACTAATGTGAATAGGCCAAAAACCCAATCTACTATAACCTCCTGCATCAACTAACGACCAGTTGTTTGTGGTCAAGCTAAGGTTTCCTGAAACAAGGTTTTTATGGCGCTCTTGCAAGGAATTCAGGTCTGCACTCAGTGCCGCAAGCTCTTCGGCTGTTTCATGGGGAAATCCGGTGCTAGAGATATAAAATCCCTGGGTATCTGAAAGCATCGCTTTGCCTTCTGTAGAAAGTGAAGGAAGTAGTTGGGGCAACAGATCTTCGAGTGATTCCATAGTTGCAATAGATTGAGTGTCTTTAAGCTCAAGCCACCCCAGGCTGTACATATGTTTTATCAGAGTGTTTGCAGTCGAGAGATCTTCATGTAAATGTTCTGTAAGAAGATCGTCAGATAGCTGGGGGCTTTTATTACACGAGAGAAGAAAAGCAATAAACTTTTGAGCACTGTCTTGCCTGGCTCCGCTAGAGCAATGATATGCTCCAGCAGAGGTTACCTGTAGGTAGCTGTTTGTTGCAGTTTGATTTTCTGTCATCGGGTAAGTTCTATTCTATCAAATGAGTTTTACAATATGATTGAGCTGGTCTTCCTGCTCTTTCGTCAGGTATGTTTTCACCAAACGAAACATACTTACTTTGAGGTGAGTTCCTTTGTTTTCCAATACAGAAAATAGTTCATATACCGCATCGTATACATTTGCATGCTCCTCCTCATACTCCGAATAAATTACAATCCTTCTTACATGATCCAATAGCCTGTGGTCATCTTCCTTTATTCGATAGTTTAGCAGGGATATTATCTGCTGTTTTAGCAGAGATCCGTTGTCACAAATTTCAATTATTTTGAGGAATGAAATCTGGTTTTTTTGTGAGACTAGAAAATAGGGATCCATGATATTCTTTATAAACTCTGGATTTTTTGGCTGGTCTATTTTCATGATATCAGGCATCTATACTAATCCCGGATCGATAGTAAACAGCAGTGACTGTACCAGCATCGATACATCATCGTAATTTCGGGCGTCAGTGGAAAATAGCGGTGCGCTTAAGTCTAATTCACGTAACTTCTCTGTATACAGATTGACTCTGGGTGTTGAGCTTACGTCCGTGCGCGTAATCCCAATCGCTAAAGCGGTTTCATCAATGAAAGGCCGAAATGCCTGAATAAAAAACTGCATATCTTTTAGTGGATCTTTACGTGTGTTATCCAGGAGAAGCACTAAACCCAGACCGTTAGTGGTAAGGATATCCCACATAAAATTAAATCGCTCCTGTCCGGGTGTTCCATACAGATGTATTTTTTCCGTGCCATCAAGGTTCATGACACCGTAGTCCATGGCTACGGTGGTATCTGGTTTTCGGCTTTTGGTCATATCCGTCGCCGACTCATTCGTGCAAATTGCTGCTTCATCGCTGAGGGTAGAGATTGCGGTTGTCTTTCCTGCTCTAACGGGCCCAGTAAATATGATTTTTAGATTACTCATTGAAAACTGTCCGGGATTGTCTGTTCAAGCGCTATGTTTTTGATCAGAAGGGTTTCTTCTGGTGAGTCGGAAAATGATTTTCTTCATGATTGAAGTGGTCGATTCCAGTCTATCGGCACGTTCAGTCCGTACAGGGGGTTCTTCAAAAATATGGTCACTCTGCCGCCTACATTCGTTGGCGATACCTAAACTTTTGCAGGCACTATAGAACGCAAACACATAACGTTGAGGCAACCCAAGTTGCTTCGAAATTTTGCTGAGTTGACGCGGTTTTTGTGTTAGAAGTGCAGATATTTGTAATGCGTGCGGGATCATTTCTAATCGTGTTAGATTTGGCCACTGAGAGAGATACACTTTGCTTTGAAAATTTGTACCTTTTGGAACTCTACCTCGAGAGGACCACAGGCTGATTTTCCAGAGAAACGCATCAATATCCCACTCAATTAGTTTTGCGTTAGGCTTTGAGTTTTCCGTATAGACGTTGTCAGAGTACGAGGCGAGTTCTTCAAACCGGCGCTTTTTTTTGTCTTCTAACAAGCACAGGGGGCGTAATACGGAATCTGAAACTACAGTGTAAACTTTGAATGCATGTGGGTCGATAATAATTCCAATTCCAAAAGAGATCAGTTCTATTGTAGTGTTTTTTTCCTCCGCCAATTTGCAAGCCTCATGTATCGAGCCCTGGAGCATATGGGTTGGATCATACAACGCATTCTTTACCTCTGTTGAATTTGAGGTGTCGATATCGTCATGTGTCCCGACGAATTGATGGGTTTTTTCTTCCCCTAGCAGTTTTCCCGCTTGATTTGAGGCTGAGGATGGTTTTCGGGGCACAAAATTTGGAGCGGAATTTTTCTCTACAGGTTTTTTCTCTATAGCGTTGTGTCGTTTTTTCGGTAAGGCATTTTCTGGCTTTTGGTTTCCGGTATGGGTGCTGGAACTAATCGAGCCTTTACCAATTTTGGCCAGTAATTTTTTAAGGTGTTCGTGATTCAGTGGTTTTTTTAAATTATAAGTGTGAGGTATATTGGGTAACTTTTTTGCTGTGGACAGGGCGACAAGGGGCTGATTCCTGAAGCTTTTTCGAAACTCGATATGCTTCTCCAGGGCGCCGTAAATATCCATATCAATTATGGTTGCGTCGGCACGTCGATGATCGTCTGTTAAGCAGAACCGGCCGTTACACATTCGGCGAAAGAATATTTCAAAAACCTTCCTGGTTCGAGTATCACAGCACAATGTCGAAATATACATCGTGTTGGTCTTTGAAGGGATCGTTGGTGACATTTTAATCTGGCGGCCGATGCCGGAAATAATGGGTGTTTTGGGGTATAAAAAAGAGATGTTTACTATCACTGGCCAACACACCACGTTTCATTTGATTAGGTATAGCAGATGAGGTGGTTATGCGGGCCTTAAAGGAGCTTTATAAAGAGGAATATGATGCAGATCACAGTTAGGTGAAGTACAGGCAGGCAGGCGGCTTGTCATCCATTTTTGGGTGTTCAAACTTGGAGGTGATATAGCCGTTTTTGCTTCGTTATTGCACAGTATTGATTGTCGTGCACACCAAAATAGTGCGGTTCTGTTGTGCAGCGCCTTAATCCTCTAATAAATGTAGGCCAAATAGTGAGGAGGGCCACTCTTTATTTGCTGGCATGACGTTTGCTTTGTATTGGCCAGTATGCGGAAACAACACTATGAGCAATGGTCATACAATGCTCTGAAGTATTCATTTAACAGTTACGAGGAAAGGTATGTCCTATTTAGTCCCTGCAGAATTTGTCACGAAAATGGTGGATGCGGGAGAATCCAAAATTTTCATGTCAACCAGAGATACATTGATCCGTGCTTTTATGGCGGGTGCGATCCTCGCGTTAGCGGCGGTATTTGCTATCAGTATTACGGTTTCAACCGGTTCGCCGTTGCTGGGAGCCGTATTGTTTCCAGTTGGCTTTTGTATGCTCTATTTAATGGGTTTTGACCTGCTGACCGGTGTATTCGTTTTGGCACCGCTGGCTTTGATTGATAAACGCCCCGGTGTAACGATAGGTGGTGTATTGAGAAACTGGGGGCTGGTATTTATCGGTAACTTCGGTGGTGCGTTGCTGGTTGCGTTTATGATGGCGTTTATTTTCAGTTATGGCTTTCAGACAGATTTCGGTGCAATTGGTAAGAAAATATCGGTGATTGGTGAATCCCGTACTGTTGGTTATGCGACCTACGGTACTGCGGGTTGGGCAACCATTTTTATTCGTGGCATGTTGTGTAACTGGATGGTTTCGATGGGTGTTGTGGGTGCGATGATATCCACTACGGTTAGCGGAAAAGTGATCGCAATGTGGATGCCGATTATGCTGTTCTTCTTTATGGGGTTTGAGCACTCGGTTGTGAATATGTTCCTGTTCCCATCGGGCCTTATTATGGGTGGCGATTTTTCGATTATGGATTATCTTGTCTGGAATGAAATCCCTACTGTTTTGGGTAATCTTGTTGGTGGTTTGGCGTTTACAGGGCTTACTTTGTATTCAACCCACATAAAAACTGCAGCCAAACGTAGTATTTAATTTATCGGATTTATCAGGGACGACCTCAGCGCTTTATTACGGTTGAGGCTTTTTCGATATATTTAGAAAAAATTGTTTGATTAATACAGAGGCCATCATGACACGCAACGAAGTCACCGAGCTGATCATTATTCACAAACAGCGAAAACAGATGACATGGCCGCAACTGGCCGAGGCAATTGACCGTAGCAAAGAGTGGACAACCGCCGCGCTATTAGGGCAAATGACCCTAAGCCCTGAACAGGCGGCTATTATCGGTGATTTGCTTGATTTGCCCGGTGAGGCGGTTCAACAACTACAGGTTGTGCCATTGAAAGGTTCTTTGCCCACGGCAGTGCCCACCGACCCATTGATTTACCGTTTTTACGAACTAGTGAATGTTTACGGTACTACTTTCAAAGAGCTGATTCACGAAGAGTTTGGCGACGGGATTATGAGTGCTATTGATTTTAAAATGGATCTTCAGCGAGAGCCAGATCCGAATGGCGATCGCGTTAATATCGTGATGAGTGGGAAGTTTCTGCCGTATAAAAGTTACTAATACCTCTATATATGAAGTTAGCACGGTTGTTCTAAAAAATGGTGAACCAGCTAAAAGTATCCACTGGGCAATATTCCGACAAAGGCCGAAAGGAGATTAATCAGGACTTCCACGGTGCCTGTGCGCCGGAGGAACCGATGCTTACCTCCAAAGGTGTAGTGATTGCTCTGTCAGATGGGATCAGCACCAGCGAGTTCAGTCATATCGCTAGCCAAACGGCGGTTACCAGTTTTCTGGAAGATTACTACTGCACCTCCGAAGCCTGGTCGGTAAAAAAATCTGCCTTGAGTGTACTGACCGCCAGCAATTCCTGGCTATTTGCCCAGACCCAGCAGGGGCATGGTCGTTACAACAAAGACAAAGGCCACGTATGCACCCTGAGCGCGATGGTGATTAAATCCACCACCGCACATATCTTTCATGTCGGCGACTCACGGGTCTATCAGATACATGGTAGTTCGCTGGAGCAACTCACCACTGATCACCGAGAATGGATCTCCGAAGAAAGCAGTTACCTGAGTCGTGCCCTCGGTGTTGCTCAGCAGCTCGATATCGACTATCAATCTTTAACGGTGGAAAAAGGTGATATTTTTCTGTTGGCGACTGATGGTGTGTATGAGCACACGGATTCAAAGGTTGTATTCGATGCGATCGAAAAACATAAAGATGACCTGGATGCGGCAGCTAAAACCATCGTCGATGACGCCTATGAACACGGCAGTACCGACAATTTAACCGCACAGATCATCCGCATTGATGAGATACCCGACAAGGATGCGGATGAGATCTACCAGCAGGTAACCGAGCTACCGTTCCCGCCCCTGCTTGAAGCGCGTATGGCATTTGATGGCTACACCATTGTGCGAAAAGTACACGCTAGCAGCCGCAGCCATGTTTATCTGGCGGTGGATGATGAAACCGGTACACAGGTTATCGTAAAAACCCCTTCGATAGATCTCAGGGGCGAGCCGGCCTATCTTGAGCGTTTTTTAATGGAGGAGTGGATCGCCCGGCGTATCAATAGCCCCTATGTGCTCAAGCCTTGTCAGCAGACCAGAAAGCGTAACTATCTTTATGTCGTCACCGAATTTATTGAAGGCCAGACGCTTACCCAATGGATGACCGACAATCCAAGGCCCGATATCGAAACCGTGCGTGGAATAGTTGAGCAGATTGCCAAAGGGCTGCGGGCATTTCATCGGCTTGAAATGTTGCATCAGGATCTGCGCCCCGCCAACATCATGATCGACAGTACCGGTACGGTAAAAATTATTGATTTCGGTGCCACCCGTGTGGCGGGTATTTCAGAAATTACTACGCCAATAGCACAGCATGAGCTACAGGGAACAGCGCAATACAGTGCACCGGAATATTTCCTTGGGGAGAGCGGTACGCCTCGCTCGGATATGTTTGCGTTGGGTGTAATTACCTATCAAATGTTATGCGGTAAGCTGCCATACGGTGCAGAGGTTGCCAAAGCGAAAACCCGCTCAGCCCAGAATAAACTGGTCTATAAAACAGTACTGAGTGATGACAGGGCTATTCCAGCCTGGATCGATGGCGTACTTAAAAAAACCGTACAGCCCAACCCATTCAAACGCTATGAAGACCTTTCCGAATTTATCTACGACCTACGCAATCCGAACAAGGAGTTTCTAAACAAAACCCGTGCGCCCTTACTAGAGCGTGATCCGGCACTTTTCTGGAAAGGTGTATCTCTTGCGTTGTCGATTGTGATCGTCGTTTTATTGGTTAAATAATTCAAACAGAGCAGGGCGAACAGCCTCATCTGAAACCATCCTTTGTCTATACCCGCTGATCCAGTAGAATTGGTCGACGTTTCTGCGCTCCCCTTTTTTACATTTCAAAAATTGAGGCTTCAGGTATATGCCAAATTCCAACGCCGGTGGCCCGGTCATCCATCCACCGCTAGATTGGTCAGACCGGGTTTACGTTTTTCTGGCAATGGTGTTTGTAACCCTGCTGGTACTCACCAATATCATTGGCCAAAAACTGTTTGTCTGGTTTGATTACACGCTGACCGCAGGCTTAATTACATATCCACTGACCTTTTTAGTGACCGATATTGTGTCGGAGATCTACGGCAAACGCCGTGCTGACCGTATGGTAATTATGGGTTTTGTAATGACCCTGCTAATGCTGGTCATTGTTCAGATATCCATTGCGCTGCCGCCATCACCATTTTGGGTTTCCACCATCGCAGAGGATTTGGGTGATGGTGCGGCGATGCAAAATGCCTGGCTCGGAAGTTTTGGTGTGGGCTGGTGGCTGGTTACTGGCTCGATGTGCGCCTATTTGGTCGCGCAATTGTGCGATAACTATCTGTTCCATTTCTGGCGCGGGCTCACCAACGGAAAGCATCTTTGGTTGCGTAATAACGGCTCAACGATGGTGTCGCAATTGTTGGA
The DNA here is from genome assembly GCA_019090315.1 of Pseudomonadales bacterium. Taxonomy (GTDB): domain Bacteria; phylum Pseudomonadota; class Gammaproteobacteria; order Pseudomonadales; family JAHRWD01; genus JAHRWD01. The sequence continues at coordinate 75,643 of JAHRWD010000087.1, read as the reverse complement.
TACCTTTATCGTGAACTCGTTTCTATTCTACGGCGCTTTTGGCTGGGATTTTGTTCAGGGGCTGGAAGTGATGTTTGTCATCTATCTATTCAAAATCGCGATCGCTGCCGCGGACACCCCTTTTTGCTATCTGGGAATATGGGGCACACGTAAATTTCTTACTCGAATGCAGGCTAAACAGGTCGATAGTCCCGAATGATTCGCAACCTGATTTTTGACTGGTCCGGCACGCTGGGAAATGACGAATCCCTCACTCTGGCGGTAACCAATGATGTGTTGAATGCCTATGGTGCCGAATCGATTGATCTGGAAACCTATAAACGTGAATTCGCGATACCGGTAGAGAATTTTTATCATCCGCATACCGGACCGGTGCCGAGGGAAGAGCTGGACGATCTGTTTTTTAAACGCTTCAAACAACGACAACTTGAAACAGAGCTATTTCCAAATGCCAAATTTCTGCTGGAGCTGTTGAAATTCCGTGGTCTGCACTGTGCGATTCTATCGACAATGGATCAAACAATTCTTGATCAACTGGTTCAACACCAGCAAATCAGTCATCTGTTTGAAAGCGTGGTTGGCAATGCTGCGGACAAACCGCCTATTCTCAAACAGCTGATTGAAAGCAAAGGCTGGAATGCCGACGAGACACTCTATATCGGCGATACTCCACACGATATTGAAGCCGCTCATTTTGCCGAATGCCGAGCAGGCGCAGCAGGTTACGGATACTCCGGCACTGCCAGGCTGGAAGCGGAACGCCCGGATGTATGCTTCGACAATATTGCCGATATCATAAAATATATAGACCGTGACCATCTGATCGCCACCGAGAAAAAAGTGATCGCCACCGTGGGCGGACTGATCCTTAATGAACAGAATGAGATGCTGTTGGTTAAAACCCGAAAATGGTCCGATAAATACGGCCTGCCTGGCGGAAAAATAGATTACGGCGAAACCATGGAGCACGCCTATTATCGTGAGATCCGAGAAGAGACGGGGCTTGAACTCGATAATGCGGAATGGCTGGTGGCCCAGGACAGTATTGAAAGTACCGAGTTTCACAAGCCAAGACACTTTATTTTGATCAACTACGTTTCACGCATAAAGGGTGCCAGCGAGTTGCAGAAAAATTATGAATCCAGCACCATCGGCTGGCATAGTTACCCCCAGGCAATCGCTTTGAACCTGAATAAACCCACTCGTGAGGCGATCCATATGGCCTATGAAAAAGGTTATCTAACTGATATGAAAAAGGAAAACCTATGATAGGTACAGTATTGATCGACCGACTAGAGCTGGACTGTATTATCGGCATCATGCCCGCAGAGCGCGTGACCAAACAGCCACTTTTTATTGATGTTGAGATGGATTGTGATTTCAGTGCAGCGGCAGCCAGCGAACATATATCCGATACAGTGAACTACGCGGAAATCTCTACTCTGCTGGGTGAACTGATCAACAAAAAAGCGTATCAGCTAGTTGAAACTCTGGTGGCTGAAGCCTGTGATCTGATTCTACAGACAGAAACCAGAATAATGCGGGTTGTGGTTACCGTTCGTAAACCCAATGCGGTTGGTAACGCAGATGCGGTGGGTGCGCGTATGGAGAAACAGCGCAATGGTTGAGCAACCACTCAAGGGGCAAACTGCACTGGTAACCGGTGCCGCGCTACGCACAGGGCGCTGTATTGCCCATACGCTCGCTAAGGCTGGTGCTGACCTGATTATTCACTTCAATCAAAACCAGCAAGCGGCAACGGAACTAGCGCAAGAGCTGAACGGGTTGGGTGTAAACACCTGGCAGATGGGTGCGGATTTTAGTGACCCAAAGGCAGCGGAAGCACTCGGCGAACGAGTGATCAGCGAGGTCGGTAAGCTCGATATTATTATTAATAATGTCGGTGTTTATCCAGTCTCCGGAACCCTTGATCTCAGCATCGAAGAGTTTCAGCATACACTTTCATGCAACCTCACTTCGCCCTACGCATTGATCAGAAGCTGCCTGCCACTTCTAAAGAAAAGCAGTAATGCCAATATCATCAATATCGGTTATGCGGGTACGGATACTCTGAGCGCGAATAGCTACGCATCAACCTATCAAATCACCAAAACCGCACTGTTAATGCTGACCAAAAATCTGGCCCAGGAGTTTGGCGTATCCGGCATTCGAGCCAATATGATTAGCCCCGGCCAGCTTGATAACTCGGTAGATCTACCGGATCAGATCGAACAGGTGATACCGCTTCAACGCGCAGGCAAACCGCAGGAAATTGCAGACACCATATTGTTTTTACTGGACAAAGGTCAGTACATTTCCGGTATCAATATTGATGTTGCGGGTGGGTATAAGCTCGGGCTTGCCCGTAATTTTCAGAACCAGTAGCATCCTAAGTCTATTCACACCAACATCATGACCTCTGAATTAGAATCAACCAGCAGCCTGTGGATCAGTGAACAGATACAGATTCCCGCCCGGCATATCAGCGTACAATTTATCCGCGCTTCGGGCCCTGGTGGACAAAACGTTAACAAGGTTTCCAGTGGGGTACAGCTACGGTTTGATCTCGCTAACTGTTATGCGCTGTCAGAGCCGATAAAGGAACGGCTAAAAAAACTGGCTGGGCAGCGTTATACCCGCAATGGTGAAATACTGATAGAAGCCCAGCGATTTCGCACGCAAATCAAAAACCGCCAGGATGCGGAGCAACGTCTGATTGCCCTGATTCAGCAAGCCGAGCCCGAGCCGAAAAAACGCAAGCAGACCCGCCAACCTTATCGAGTTAAAATGCAACGGCTGAACAATAAAAAAGCCCGATCCAATACCAAAAAACTAAGGGGCAAGCCGGGTTTGCGGGAGTGATCTGATTGGCTGATCACTGTTTCATTGAGGGAGCGCATGTTATTCTGCGTATCGTATTATTGGTGTAAGGGATAGACATGGCAGCTACAACAGATTACGACCTGGTGATTGTCGGTGGTGGCATGGTGGGTTCCATGCTTGCCGCATTGATGGCGCACTCACGGGTCAGGGTTGCGGTGATCGAATCCACTGCTCCCGCGCCTTTTGATGCGGATTCACATCCGGATCTGCGTATGTCTGCATTTAGCCCGGCCTCCCAGAAACTGTTTCGTCAGGTAGGCGCATGGTCACTTATTGAATCGATGCGGCTATGCCCCTATGCCCACATGCGGGTCTGGGAAGAGCCTGAAAATCTACTGGTTAAAAAACTGCTATCCGGTCATGGTAACGAAACCCATTTTCGTGCGGATGAAGTAAAACAATCTGCGCTGGGCCATATTATTGAAAACAGAGTGGCTCAGTTAGCATTGCACCAGGTGATTGAGCAGGCCGCCAATATTGACCTGTTGATGCCCGAAGAATTGTCTTCGCTGGAGTACAAAAATGAACAGGTTGGTGTGCGGCTGAAAAGTGGAGCCGAGCTGAAAGCGAATCTGGTTGTAGGTGCGGATGGTGCCATGTCCCAGGTTCGGAAGTTGATCAATATCGGCGTGCGATCCTTCGATTATAACCAGCATGCGTTAATGGCACTGTTGCAGATAGATGGCCCCCAGCAAGATGTGACATGGCAACGTTTTACCCCGACTGGTCCCCAATCTTTTCTACCTTTGCCGGATATCAATGGCCAGAGCTATGGTGCAGCCGTCTGGTATCACAACCCCGATGAGATTCAGAAGCTCCAGCAACTGCCGTTGGACGATTTTCAGGATCGCCTGGTAGAAACCTTCCCGGAACGTTTGCCAATGGTGCAGAGAGTAATCGCAAAAGGTAGCTTTCCACTCACCCGTCGTCATGCACACACTTACACAAAACCGGGTTTTGCACTGGTCGGTGATGCGGCCCATACCATCCACCCATTAGCGGGGCAGGGGGTGAATATCGGTATACAAGATGTAGGCGTACTGGCAGAAAAACTGCTTAAAGCGCATGACTCCGGCGAAGCACTTGGGTCCATGAAGGTTCTCACTCAATACCAGAAAAAACGGATGCAGGAAAACCGAAAAATGATCTGTGCTATGGAGTTTTTCTATCGCACTTTTAGCAATGATATTGCACCGGCTTCTCTGGTTAGAACCCTTGGTCTTGGTATTGCGGATCGCACAGGCCCTGTAAAAAAACAGGTTATTCGTTATGCGATGGGGTTGTGAAAATAAGGATTGATTACTACAAAATTTATTTCTCGCCACTGCCCTTCGGCTTCGCTCAGGGTGCGTATGGTGGTTATACCCTTGCCCTCCAGATGATGTGGAGGAAAACCAAACCAAACCAAACCAAACCTCCCGTACCCTGAGCGAAGCCGAAGGGCATGACGCTGAAGTTTACCTCTTGTTGGAAAACGGTGGGTTATTTGCATTTTCTATTGTGACTAATATGACGTTTATTAACGCCGGATATGTATAAATGAAATACCCTTATCTTTCTCTTTTCACCTTTGGTAAAGCACTGAAACGCATAGCAATTGTTCCGGTACTGTTGTTTTCGGCCTGGTCATTTGCAGGTTCCTTTGAAGACACTTTTTTTGACCCCGTTGATAACCAGCTTGATCTCAGCAACTGGTTGCTTGAACAGAAAGGGGTATTGCCAGTTCCTATTGTGATTACAGAGCCAGCTGTTGGTTATGGCGGTGGACTAGCCGGTGTATATTTCCATGGTGGTATGGGGGGCGGGAGAAAACATGCGCCACCCAGTGTTTCTGCCATTGCTGCGGCAAAGACAGAAAACGGAACCTGGTTTTTAGGCGGTGGTCATCAGGGGATATGGTATGACGATACCGTTAGATATACCGGCGGCATCGGTACAGGCCTGGTTAAAATGCAATATTATGGACTTTCTTTTTTGAAAAATGGTATTGCATTTGAAACTGAAGCCAATTTTTTGATGCAGGAGATACAGTTTCGCTTATGGGATAGTTCATTTTTCGCAGGCATCTCATACCTTCTTCTCGATACAGAAAATACTTTTAAAGCAGCTCCTCCTGAACTTGGTTTGCCGGGCATTCAGTTTGATGACCGGTCAGCAGCCGTAAGTTTACTATTGAATTACGACAACCGAAACAATATGTTCACACCCTCTACAGGTATAGCTGCAGAAATTGAGGTAATGGACTATAGCGAGACCTGGGGTGGTGATGAAAACTACAACAAATACAAGGCTTCCATTTTAAGTTATACAACTATTAACCCAAAGCTAGTGCTTGGATTGCGGGCCGACGTTGAAGCGATGAGTGGTGATGCACCTTTTTATGCGTATCCGTTTATAGATATGCGTGGTATCAAAGCGATGCAGTACCAGGGGGATCAAGTAGTACTCGGTGAGATTGAGCTGCGCTGGGAGTTTGCCAACCGCTGGTGGCTGGTTGGTTTTGGTGGTGCCGGTAGAGCCTATAGCGATACCAAATCTGGAGCGGATGACAGTGATATGATTTACAGCAAAGGCTTGGGTCTGCGCTATTTAATTGCCAATAAACTGGGTTTGCAGATGGGGTTAGATATTGCAGTAGGCCCCGATGATACGGCTTTTTATATACAGTTTGGGAGTTCCTGGTCGCTGAAATAACTCAGGCTAGTATTGTTGTTACAGCTGACTTTCGATTGGTAGCCAGCTCATTATACGAACCACAAACCGTTGCCAACCGGAGGTATGGGGTTCTTTTTCATGTCTGCTGACCTGATCACCATCATATTCTAACCATGCGATTTTTTTGCTTTCTGGGTCGAATGTTAATTCGTAGGCAGCGTTACGAATATCGTTTTCGAATCCGCTGCTAAGAGTGCCCGCCAATACTGGAGAGTCCGCAATAATACCTATCTCTGTGTTCCAAAGGACGGATCTGGGGTCAACATTAAATGAACCGATAAAAATCCAGCGTTGGTCAATAGCCAGTGTTTTGGCATGTAGGCTTCCAGGAGAAGAGCCACTCATTTTCATCTTGGAAGAGAGGTCAACCTGATTGGTGTCTGGTTTATATTCATAAAGTTCTACATTTGCAGACAATAGGTCGGCGCGATAATTCATGTAACCCGCGTGTACCAAAGCTACATCTGTGGCCGCCAGGGAATTGGTAAGAATTTTTACCTTAATACCCTGCTCGGTTAGTGTTCCGAGATATTTTGTAAACCGTTTTCCCGGTACAAAATAGGGGGATATAACAACCAGTTCCCGTTTTGTTTGCCCCACAATTTTATGGAGCATAGCACCCAGGTGCGTTTCATCAGGGTTGCTTTTATCCTCGATTTTTATCGGGTCATCGTAGATAACCGTTGCTGTGCCCCAGTGCCAGTTTTCAGGTATAAGTACCCTTTGATGTAGGTCATAATTTTCAGCAATTGCTTCCGCATAGGCAGATTTTTTGGCGGATTCATGGTTACTATCTAACTCGGATCTTAGCTGTTCAAGGGGTTTTCCAGCATCATAGTCAGGATAAAAATAGCTGAAATTGACGACATATTTATGATTCCAGTAGAGGTCAAATGCGGTAGAAACTTCGTTTACGGCAGTGCCAATTGCTATCACGTCAAGATCAGCAAAATCGACATGGGCTTCTGCTGAAAAATACTCATTGCCTATATTCCTTCCGCCAACAATAGTTGCTCGGTTATCGACCGTAAGGGATTTGTTGTGCATTCGATGATTAAGCCGCGCAGGAATACTGAACAGATCTGCCAGTCGAAAATTCCTGTTAGAGAAAGGATTAAATACACGCAGTTCAATATTTGCATGGCTATCAAGGGCTGCGAGGCTACCGTCTTTTCCTGCCGTGTCCATATCATCCAGTAGCAATCGAACCCTGACCCCACGATCTGCTGCATCAAGCAAGGCCTGTTGCATGAGCTTGCCGGTCATATCGTCGTGCCATATGTAGTATTGAACATCCAGGCTTTTTTCGGCGCTATTGATCAACGCTAGTCGTGTAACGAGTGCCTTGGTGCCACTCTCCACCGGATATAGGCCGGTTAAGCTCGGATGTTCATCTGTATAAGGCTGAAACTGTTTCGCAAGATAGGTGGTCGACGTATCCAGTAATACTGTGGTGGTTACCTGATTCTGGTCCAGCATTGAATTACTAGCGCAACCAGAAACTATTAGCAAAACGGTGATGGTTGCGCAGGCATGGTGCCGCACATTGCTGAGAGAAATGATAATATTGTTAATGTTCACAAGTGAACCTGTTTGTATAGGCAATTGGGAAAACAACTATGCACATTATTGTACATGGCATGACAGATGTATAAAAAGTACAGATGATTTGAGTGGCAGCCTCGATTGCTGAAAGCCACCCATAAAGAGTCCAGCGTGTTCAAAAATATACTTGAAAGGGTTAGATATTTGGTAAACTGTATCCTCAGCTGCATAAGTAGTCAGTTCAAGAATCCACCATTGATCCATCCCATAAAGCGGAGTTACAACGATGTCCCGACTCATGTCATACCTGTGTTTATCCCTTTCAATATTTCTGGCCGGGTGTGTTACCACCTATAAGGTTGCCACCGACTATGATGAAAAATTTGATTTTAAAGACAAACATACCTACGCATTGATGGCCCCCGAGAATGTAAAAATAGCACATAATGATCTGGTTAAAGAGCGAATTGAAATGGCGCTTCATAGTCAGTTGAAGGCCAATGGGTTAACCCAGGTAGACAAAGAGAGCGCAGATATCTGGATCAGCTATTTTGGTTCAAATGAGCGACAAACAGATATCAATAGTTATGAACAATACAACGGTTTTTATGGATATAACCGCTGCTATCGCTGTGTATATACAGCCCCAATGACCACCACCAGTGTGCAAACTGTTAACTATGTTGAAGGTACACTCATGGTTGATTTTATTGATCCCGCAACTAAAAAGCTGAAATGGCGTGGTTCTACCTCTAGCCGTGCAACTACATCAAAGGCTGCGGAGATGACGCTGGAAGAGAGAGATGAAAACGTAAATGCCGCTGTATCGGCAATTCTGGCCGAATACCCTGCTTTTCAAGAGTAGGGTGTTTATTAGCTAGTACGCTGTCATGGTTTACTTTGACGGCTTGAATCTTATCAGGAGTATCGCTGTATGACTGAACATAAATATGCCGGTTTCTGGATTCGTGTATGGGCAGCGATAATTGACTCGATTCTAATAGCGGCAATAACGGTGCCACTGCTCTTCGCTATTTATGGTGATGAGTACCTGGATAATGATTCTTTTGTTCAAGGTGGTTGGGATGTTGTTATCAGCTACCTGTTACCCGCTGTTGTGGTGATCATTTTCTGGGTTTATAGATCTGCAACACCCGGCAAGATGATAGCGAAGCTGGCTATTGTGGATGCCAATACCGGCGAGCACCCAACTACCGGGCAGTTCATCGGGCGTTACCTTGGTTATTATGTTTCGATGATACCGCTTTTTCTTGGAATACTATGGGTTGGTTTCGATAAACGAAAACAGGGATGGCATGACAAACTGGCCGGTACCGTAGTGATTCGAACCAACCGGTACGTGGATGAACCTTCTGAAGAGTTCGACATTGAGACCTGAAACCAGGTCTTTATTAAATGAAGTTATCCCTGCCTCCATTTCTTCAGGAATTGATCAATAACCCGCGCCATCACGTGATCCTGTTTATGGTCGGCGCATCCATTTTTTTTATTGGACTGGGCCTTGTTCTTGTTGCGGGGCAATTTATGCCAGAGGGCGAAATGGCAGAGTGGGTTGCGCTGCTTGGGTTGGTAGTCTTGGCAGTTGGTGCGCTAGTCGCATCTGTTTTTTATATCGTGTTGTTGTTAAGTCGTCTGTGGAAAGTGTTTTCCCGGGATTAAACTCTGATGGGGTTTAACCCCAGTGACACAGATTTTTTTAAGAACTACAGGATAACATCGAACAGCCGGCTTTATGTCTCGCCCATTCCGGTCGTTTTTTTGCAAACTCTTCCTTATCAGGCTGCTCATCATAAGGCTTACGAAATAGCATCAATAGCTCATTGACCATGCTGTGATCGCCTTGTTCTGACTTATCAATCGCAAGCTGAGCTAAATAATTTCTCAATACATATTTAGGGTTTACCGAATTCATTTTTTCTTGCCGTTGTGCGTTTGTGCTGGTGTTTTTTTCGAGCCTGTTGCTATACAAATTAAGCCATTGAAATAGATGTTTTTTGTATGCGTCAGTAAGTTGTTCTGGCTGGTAGTATGCATCCAGCAGTGGTGCCGGAACCGCATCCATATCCTCAAACTGTTTTCCGTTTGTTAATTCAACTCGTGCCAAATTACGAAAGAAAATAGTCATATCTGTTTCAACAGATGTAAGCAGAGCCAGTAACTCGTCAAATAGATCAGGATCTGTTTGTACATCCAGTGCGTCAAAACCCAATTTCTGGCTCATCATTTCCCGCCAGCTATTCTGGAATGTATGTTGATACGAGTTGTAGGCAAGTTGTACCGCCTCAAGATCTTCTATGACAGGCAGCAGTGCATTACCAAGTTGTGCGAGATTCCACATCGCCATCTCTGGCTGATTGCCAAAACTGTAGCGCCTGCCTTCCGCATCTGTTGTGTTGGGCGTCCAGCCGGGATCAAAATCCTCCAGCCATCCGTAGGGGCCGTAATCAATGGTAAGTCCTAAAATGGACATGTTGTCGGTATTCATCACGCCGTGTACAAACCCAACCCGCATCCATTGCACAACCATCTCTGCTGTTGAATCACAAATTTCCTGAAACCAGCTGATGTAGGTTTCCGGAGATGGCGCACCCAAATGAGGAAAGTCAGTGATTATTGTGAAATCGATTAGTTGTTTGAGTAGTTCGGTTTCACCTCGTGATGCGTGAATCTGGAAATGACCAAAGCGCGTGAAGGATGGCGCAAGCCTGCAGATTACCGCGCCCGGCTCGGCTTTCTGATTGCCATCGTAAAACATATCCCGCACAACCTGATTGCCGGTTGTCATCAGGCTCAGCGCACGGGTGGTCGGCACACCCAGGTGATACATCGCTTCGCTGCAGAGAAACTCGCGTACCGATGAACGCAATACCGCTAGACCATCTGCACGCCTTGAGTAGGGAGTAGGGCCGGAGCCTTTTAATTGAAGTGCCCAACGTTGTTCGCTGCTATTGATGATTTCGCCAAGATTAATAGCTCTGCCATCCCCAAGTTGCCCGGCCCAGTTTCCAAACTGATGACCACCGTATCGGGTGGCATAAGGGTTCATCTTGTCCAGCAAACAGTTGCCGCTAAATGCCTGTAAAAAATCCGATGAGTCACACGTGTCGGAGGAAAGGTTCAGCAAATTCGCGGCATCCTGCGAATAACTGATCAGATTGGGACTGGGTGTTTTTAACGGTTCAACAAATGAGTAGCAAGCACCTGCAACCTGGCGTGTGTAGTTTTCGGCTATCGGATCTGCTGGCAATCTGCCGGTATATTGATTGTCAAAATGAAGATCATGAAGGCTGTTCAGGTACACAGTACTGGGCATATTGTAATTGCTCGTGCAAAGGTCTCAATGAATCTATCGTGATGATAGCATGCCAACCTGGCGAGCTATTCTATCGGTGTTATTTAACAGCTCTTCTTAGTACTAATCCACGATACTGGCTGCGAAGATTTGCAGGAAGCTGCGACGGCCTCGGGTGGTGTGGATAGCTCAACCAAATCCTCGCGATAGCCCAGTAGTTGATCATTGAAATATGCGATTTGAGACTTGCTTGCCAGAGCGTGGGTTCCCTTCATCATCTCGTAATAGTCATTTTTCGCGGCGTCCATACTGAGTTGGTATTCCTCGGTATAATTACGTTCGGGATAAAGCCATATCACATGCAGGTGGGATTCGATCTCTTGCTGTGAGGGGTGTTTTTTTAACAGGTCTATCAGTTGTTGGTTCACCATTTCCCGATGGGCTTTAGTAAGGGCACCGGTATCAAAAATCTTCGTCACCTGGCTGACAATAAGTTGTTCCTGTTGATCTTTGAGGTCACCATAGCCACCCTCAAATTGATCGATCGCTTTATCAATACGATACTCTAGCCGATCTTCCTGAGAGTACTGAAGATATTCATATTTATCCTCAATATCTTCATCTAATTGCTCTTTAAGGTATGCGATCTGTTCATCATCAAGAGTGCTCAGTAACTGGGTAACCGGTGGGATGACTTTTTCCATTAACGGGAAATATAGCGCTCTCATTTCGTTTTCTGTCCAGATGAAATCCGCATCGGTGAGCGGTTCCTGGGTGCGTATGGAAAGCCCTTCTAACAACAGGATATAAGCGGGAAGCTGAGTAGTGCGGTGCCATTCGTGTAGCTCGGCAACCTCTTTGTCAAGAATCGCACGCTGGGAAGAGTTCAGATCCACGTAATGATCTGCGCGGTTGAGTATGAGCCAGTCAACCTGATTGTATAAAATCTGAAATGTACTGCATGAACCCAGCAGTACGCAAATAGCGACTACTACGCTGGTATTCCTGAAAGTTCGTGCCGCTCTGTATAAATGCATCTGATGCACCTGAATAGCGCTGGGCTTTCAGTATGTTTCGGGGCGGGGGAGAAATCAAACCCGACAGGCCCCTGGCCAGAAAATTCTGGCCAGGGTTTGGAGTCATCGTATCGATCTGTGTTCAGGAAACCAGATCAAAGTCCTCCATCCTGGGTTCCGCCATAGTTTCGCGGAAATGTTTCATTGACCAGGGCCAGGCAGCGGGTACGCCACGGTCATCCAGATACCAGCTATCGCAGCCCGATACCCAAACGGTCTTTTTAGTGGCTTCAACCCGGTCTGCTTCGGTACGATCAAGGGCTTCTTTCTTGGCTGAAAACTGAGTGAATTTGCCCTGTTTGATCTGCTCAACCAGTTTCATAAAGTAGGCGAACTGGATATCCGCAACGTCGATCAACGAGAAGTTACCGACCGGGCCATTGGGGCCATTCAACAGAATCAGGTTGGGAAACTCGGGGATTGAGACCGATAGATAGGCGGAGGGCCGCTCTTTCCAGACCTGTTCAAGGGTCACACCGTTATTGCCAGTCACCTCAATAGGACGCAGGAACTGGTCAACCCGGAAGCCGGTGGAGATCACCAGTACATCCAGCTCATGCAGTTTCCCATCGGCGGTACGAATACCCCCCGGCTCGATGCCGGTAATCTTGTCCGTAACCAGTTCAGTATCCTGGTGCTGAATCGCATCGTAATAGTTATGGGACATAATCAGCCGTTTGCAGGCGGCCTGATAGTCCGGGCGTAACTTTTCGCGCAGCACTGGGTCTTTTACATTTTGCTCAAGATTGTCCAGTGTCAACTCCGCAATCATCGCCAGTGCTTCGGGGTTTTCGCCAACTACCGCGGAGGAAAATCCACCCTCGGACATCTCCGCATGTTCTGCGCGAATCGCATCCAGAAGCTCCGGGTGTTCGCGGAAGTTTTTCTTCTCCTCTTCGGTATAAGCCGGATTAGGGCGGGGCATAATCCATTGCGGCGTACGCTGAAACTGCTCCAGTTTTTTAACCTTGCCGGACAACGCGCCAACAATCTGGATTGCAGTGGAGCCAGTACCGATGATACCTACACGCTTGTCCTCAAGGGGTGCGCTGTGATCCCAGCGAGCGGTATGGAACATGGTGCCCTTAAAGCTGTCGATGCCAGGAATATCGGGCATTGAGGGCCGGTGAAGTACCCCTGTTGCGCCAATTACAAAATCAGCTTCGTCCTTGTCACCACCTTTGGTTTCAAGATGCCAGCGGCCATCGCGGAATGCCATAGAGGCGATTTCGGTATCAAATTTGACGTGCTCGTACACACCGAATCGATCAGCAACACTCTGCAGATAATCATAAATCTCGGCGCCGGGTGAGCAGTTATAGCTCCAGTCCGGGTTGGGCGCAAAATCGTAGCAATAGAAGTGCGAGGGTACATCACAGGCAACCCCGGGGTACTGGTTTTCGCGCCAGGTTCCACCCAGGCTTTTGGCCTTTTCATAGAGGGTGAAATTGGTGAAACCGGCTTCCTTTAACTTGACGGCGCTCAGAATGCCGGCCATTCCGCCGCCAATGATGATGAACCGAAGATCCTTGTTCTGTGGGGTGCTGCTCATGGCCTGTGTTCTCCTGAAAGGGTGTTATTGAGGCCTTTGCACGAGAGCCATTTTGCTCCCATGCGGCGTTAAAAATATGCTCAATCGGTCATTTACATCTGTAAATTCTCTCTCTGCGCGTATTTTTGCCTTGCCTGAAAGCAAAATCATCTCTCGTGCAAAGGCCTCTTATTGTTATTGAATTCGTGCTTTTGGGTCGGAATTTGAAAAATGGACTAAAAAGCTACCGTAAACCTAACCCGTAGCCTAACAGGATTTATTGACCCAGGACAAAACCTTGTGCTGGGAGTACTCTATATCTTATGGCGTTTTTTAGATGCGCTTAGGTGTGGATCAATCCGATGGGGTTCTACCGAAATTGTCCTGACGAAGGGTCTGCAATCTGTTCATCACCTGCTGTTTGCTTAAGCGTGATGTGTCGTCGCTGTATTCCTCATTGTTTCCCGAGTCCCGAGCGGTAGCAGCTTGATAGGCCGTCGGCAGTGAGTTGTTATTCGCCGGGCTGGGGTCACCAGTACGGTTTGTATTGATGCCGAGTCGTATCGTCTTGCCATCCTGTAATACCACTACATAATTTCGGTTGATCGCATCAAGCACCACTTGCTCGGCTAGCACTTCACCAACGTAATACAGCTTGCTGAGACCGTCGGAATTACGAATCATCGCGGTGGCTTTTTTCGGGTCAGAAGCTAAAAACACTCCCTCCAGAGTCAAACGTAGCGAATTGGTCTCAACAACCGTTTGTACTGGACTGGGTGCTGGATCTGGGGCAGGGCCGGTAGTGGCGATTTCCGAGGCGGTGTTTTGATCCAGCCGTGGTCTGCTATCAGAAATGGATTGACCAGTTGAAGACGAGGGGAGCGCTATGGGTGGCGGGGCTGACTTACCTATATCACGCAATAGATACGATAAAAACAGTCCGAAACAGAGCGCCAACGCCGCTAACATTATGTACCTGGATGTTGCTGAAACTGATCCTTGTAACATCATTACACTCCATTATATTTGGCGGCTATTTTGAGGGCTGTTTTGCGGGTTGTAGAAAGCCAGTACGTTTTTTAGAGTACCACTATGGTCAAGCGGCCGTAAATAAAATTCAGCGATCGGGCAATTGTAAGCAATGTGTAGCGCGAAAAAGTATTGCTAGAAATTCCGTAGCCGTGAAACGGTTGAACTTTAAAAATCAGCGTTGCTAGTAATGACCCTTGACAGATTCGACGAAAGTTTTTTAGACTTCAGCTCGCCAGGTTTTTATCTGGCTGGTGAACACGAAGTTCGCCCTATGCTTTTTCTGCTGCGAATACCCTAGAAGGTATAAGCGGTTACAAGGATTGTTAAGGGAAGTAAGTACATGATTCGTCATTTCGCACGCCGCCAAATCCCCCTCGCTTTTTATTACTTCTGCTTCCTTACCTCATTTTTGTATACCGCTCAGGCTGTTGCCATGACGGTGCCTTCTGATCTGCCCACAATTAATTATTTGAGCTACGACGAGTTTACCGCAAACCCAACGCCAAACTCCAAGCGACATATTGCAACTGCAGATGTGAATAACAATGGCAGCTATACATTGAGCTGGGCAGGTGCTGGCTTGTACGTGTCTTTGCAAACGCGTAATAGTTCAGGCAGTTGGGTAACATTGGTTCAGGGTGTACCTCCAACATCTAGTTATTCGGTTACAGGTAAGGGGCCCGGTATATATGAATATAGGCTACACGGATGTCTCCTTTACGATCCATGCCCTTACAATGGTTCTGGTATATATGTAACGGTAGCCGATCCCGCCGACGGTCCAGTCACGCCTGCCCCGGAAAACGGGGTGTTACGTAATATTAATAGCCTGGAAAAGAGCCACCAAAGTACCACTACCGACGGAAACTATAACTTGGGCTGGACTTCGCGACCACGCATTAACTATTTGTTGCAGGTGGAAACCGAATCGGGTGAATGGACTAGTTTGTTTGAGGGTTACACCAGCGAATACCAAGCTCAAACTTACAACATATCCGATCAGTCCATTAAAGGCTATTACCGCTACCGTTTATTAGCTTGTGGGTATCCTGCAAGCCTGGAAGACAATTTCGTGATGAACTGCACCGAAATCTCAGAGCACACTGTCATAGATTTGCGAGCACCTTCTCCTCTCAGTGGCATTCAAGCCCCTGCCATAAGCAATAGCCCATCCTATGAACTTTCGTGGTCCGTTTCTCCTACGGCTAATATGATGTACCAACTTGAAGAACGCAACGGAATCGATGGCACATGGACGATACGGCAGAATGATTCTAGTCGGAAGTACACAGCAACGGGGCGCAGCAACGGTATTTATTACTATCGGGTGCGAGTTTGTGATGTAAATGGTCTTTGCAGTGCGCCTAGCCCAGCCGCCTCGGTGCTGGTGGAATCGCAGAACCTTACTGTCACCGATTCACCCATCGCAGGTGATCATTTTTCTATCAGTGTGCCCGCCGATGTTGTTCAAGGTGGCGCATATAACATCTCCTGGGTGATACCGAATGGGGCCGTTTTTGCCGTTTTTGGTAGTGATTTGAGGTATTTTGAATTACAGGAGCGTGTCGGTTCGGGCGAGTGGCATGTGCGATTAAAAAGCTCAAGCGCAACCTCTCATATGATCAATAATCAACCTGATGGTGAGTACCACTATAGAATTAAACATTGTTGGTGGATCAATCAGTGGGATTCGCCTAAAACAGAACAGTGCTATACCGATGACGCAGTGTCGGTGCTCGTTGATGGGGAAGTTAACGGAATAAATGATGTAGGCCCAGTTTCTTCCAGTGAAGTCGGTAGTACCGGTGGCAGTTTCCGTGTCGACCAACAGGGTGCTGCCGGGTACGCCATTGCCATTGCAGACCTGCCCGGGCTGGGTGGCGTCACGCCGCAGATGAGCCTTAACTACAACAGCGGTGCCGGTAATGGTTACGCCGGTGTGGGTTGGTCTGTGGGTGGTCTATCCAGTATCTCTCGTTGTAGGCAAAGCTATGAGGCGGACCTACGCAATCGTACCGTAATGCTTGATGATGAAGATCGCTTCTGTCTGGATGGTGCACGCCTGGTTAAGGTAGCGGGTAGTAATGAATATGGTGAGGCGGGCAATGAATATCGAACCGAGATTGACCAATCCCTGCGGGTGAGATCCGTTACCTCCGCAACCGGTAAGCTCTATTTTAAAGTATGGCGTAAAGACGGTTCCATTTCAGAATACGGTAACAGCACTGACTCCGCGGTAGTATCCAGCCTGAGTGTTGGCAGTATCGTAAATTACTGGGCCCAAAATAAATTTTCCGACAGCGCCGGAAACTACATGCTGTACCAATACCTAGCAGATACCGATGGTGATTTTCGTATCGATCAGGTGAAATATACCGGTCACGACAGCACTGACTCCCCTAACGCCTCAATTAAATTTAAGTACAGCAATACCCGATCAGATACCAATATTTTCTATGGGCTAGGTTCCAAAAACACTGTCAGTAGGCGGCTAGACTCAATTGAGGTGCGTGAAGGTAGCGATCTATTTCGCCAATACAACCTGCGTTACGGGCTTAGCAAAGGCACTCAGCGAAACTTACTGCGTAGCGTACAGGAGTGTGTGAGTGACACGAACTGCCTTCCGGCAACCAAATTTAACTGGCATGAGCCCGACCGCGTACTTCAGGGTGATCAAGTAACAGGTGAATTTGGTGTGCAGAAATCCTACCTTGGTGGGCAGACCATTGATGTTAACGGCGATGGCAAGCAGGACTGGTTATGGCTTTATCACAATGGTGACGAATATCGCTTCAGGCTTTCCTACTCGGACGGCACCTCGTTGGTAAAATCCAGTTTTAGCGTAAGAGCATTCAGCCAAGCCCGCGAAGCATGGCACGTGATTGACTACAACAATGACGGCTATCAGGATCTGGTTTATGCCACCGGTAGCCGTTGGAAGGTACACCTGTCTAACGGGGCGACGCTCTCTAGCAGCGCTATCGATATAGGGGTCCCCTCAACCAGCAGTTCAAAAGCAATCTTCAGCGATCTAAATGGTGATGGCCTTGTAGATATGTTGTATCACTCCGGTGACAACGATATTCGTATTCGGTATCTGAAGAAAAACAGTAGCTGGAGCGCCGATCAACCCTATTCTTATGGTAAGGAACAAAAGCTGGAGCTTATTACCGTGGAGGGTGCAGGAGGCAATATAAAGGCTGATTTTAAAAAACACCCACCGATGGATCTGAATGGTGATGGCCGGGTCGATCTTCTTTTAAAGGTAATACGCACCGAGCTGATTGAAACTACCTATTCAAAAAAATGGATATTGCTGACGGTTGATCCAACCGATGATTCGACCTACCCCACACGCTTTACCCATATGTCCTCAGCGGAAACTGAAATCGCAGCTCTTCTCCCGGTGGATGAGAATGCTGAGAACTTTCGGCTGATTGATATTAATAGTGATGGCCTGACCGATATTTTTAGCAAGATCGGTGATGAATGGTTTTATCGACTCAACAATGGAACTCCCTATGGTTTAGGTAGCTCCTTTGAGGATGCGATGAGTGTGGGTAAGATCAGCAAACCAAAAAAAATGCAGTTCGCTGATTTAAACGGCGATCGAATGTCTGATCTGGTGCAAATCTGCAACTATAACGACCAGCAGGCTCTTTGCGTGCGTTATTGGAACGGTCGTGGTTATGGGGCGGCAATGCTAGTTGGTCCAAGTATTGGTGATTGGCGCCTCATCAATCCCGACCATACGATGGCTTTTCTAGATATCGATGGCGACAGCTATGCTGACCTCCTCGCGGCAAATATCGATCAAAATAACTATACTATCTACTTCAATCGCTTTGACCGCACCCCCCAGGATCTAATCCATCGCATCACCAACGGTTTGGGTGCCAAAACTGAAATTGACTACACTACCCTCACCAATGATCAGGATCTGATCTATACCCCTGGCCATGGTGCCAGTGAATTTGATTGGGGCAATGGCTCGCCGGTATTTGACCTTAACAGCCCAATGTACGTGGTTTCACGGGTTAGCAGCAGTGCGCCAACCGAAACCGATTCGGATCATATGGCAGAAATGGAGTACTTCTATCAGGGGCTGCGAATACAGGCCGGTGGCAGGGGATCACTGGGTTTTGAATACCTCACCACCTACGACCCACAGTCCGGTGTGCTGGTGGATACCCGTTATCGGCAAGATTTCCCCTTCGCCGGTATGCCCCTGCAAACCGTTAAATACCATCTTGATACCGATACCCTGCTGAGCGTTGCGGATAACGAATGGCAACAAAATAGCACCGCTGGTGAAGCGATTTATCCCTACATCGCCAACAGCGTAGAAACGAGCTATGACTCTGTTAGTGGTGAACTACTGGGTAGTGTAACGACGACCAACACCTACGATGATGGCGAGGATAAGAACTACGCCAATCTGAGTATGATAAAGGTTGAAATACGAGATGCCCAGGGTTCCCCGGTGAGCAGTACGACTACGAATAATGAGTACGTCAACCATGTTTCAACTGGAATTAATGGTATATGGCATCTTGGTCGCCTGGAGAAAGCAACCGTACAACATGAACGCCCTGGTCAAACTACCATCCCACGCACAGCGAAATTCGATTACGATTCCATCACACGTATTCTCAATAAAGAGATCATAGAACCCGATGGAGGTATTGGTCGAACACTGACTACCGAGTATGGGCATGATGTTTACGGCCAGCGTACAAGTACTACGGTAAGCGGTGACCAGAGTGCCATGGATACCAGCACTGATATCACTACCCGAACAAGCGGGGTGCGAATGGATGATGACGACCACCGTTTCGTAAAAGAGCGCTACAACAGTATGGGCCACGTGCTGGAAACCGTTACCGATCGTGATACGTTTGGCCGTACCACAGAGGCCAATCTGATCAATGGTAACCAGATCAGTACTCGTTACGATGCGTGGGGCCGTACTACCAGTACCACCAGTAACATTGGCGTCAGCGTAAGTAACCAACACCTGCTTTGCGAAAACGCTGTGGAAACCTGTCCGCTTCAGGCTGTTTATCTCAGCATACAAACCAGCAGCACAGGTCAAAAAAGCATTCAGTATTTTGATGTGCTGGGGCGAGAGGTTCGCAAAAGCAAGCTGGGGTTTAACGGTGAAACCATCCAGTCCGACACCTACTACGATGCAGTCGGCAGGGTTGCCAAAATTTCCAGCCCCTACGTCGCAGGTGCGAGCACCATATACTGGACAAAAACCCAGCATGATCCGTTTGGTCGAGTTATTCGCGTCACACTGCCTGATGAGAGTGCCTCCAGCATTAGCTACAACGGCTACGAAACCACCACAACCAACGCACTGGGGCAAACCAGAACAGAGATTACTAATGCACTGGGTGAGACCGTCCGCGTAATCGATGCGAAGCTTGGAGTGCTCACTAATACCTATGATGCCGCTGGCAACCTCATAAAGGTAACAGGTGCCGATGGCCAGATCATCGAAATGGTCTACGATCTTCTCGGTCGAAAAACCATCATGGATGACCCGGATAAAGGCCATTGGAAATATACATACAATGCCCTGGGCGAGCTGGTTACCCAAACCAATGCCAAAGGACAGGTCACCACCATGACCTACGATGTTCTTGGCCGCATGAAAACCCGGATCAGTGCAGATGAAGACAGTGTGTGGGTATACGACTCTGCTGCCAATGGCCTGGGTCAACTGGACTACGTTGAAAACACACTGGATGGCTACAAAAACGAGATTGTCTACGATCAATACGGCCGGCCGAATGGCTCAACCACCGCCATTGATGGGATTCCATATCTGGCCAGCTCCACCTTTAAGCCCGGCACCAATCAAATAGCCTCAAAAACCGGTGCCGATGGTCGGGAAATTCGCAATAAATACAATGACTATGGCTATCTGGAGCGCAGCTGGGACGTTATTAGCGGCAAAACCATTCATGAGGTGATGGCCGTTAATGCTGCGGGCCAGATCACCGAATTTCGTGCCGGTAATGGCATGATCACCACTCGTGCTTATCAGCCCGATACCGGTCGCATCCTCTCTATCAATACCGATAACGGTGACGTACAGGATCTATTATTCAGCTACGATGAGATCGGTAACTTGAAAACAAGAAGGGACCACAGTGGTACCAAAAACATGTTTGAGGCGTTCGACTATGATGAGCTGAATCGCCTTGAAGAAGTACGGACCTACGCGCCAGGGTCGGAAAGCAGTATCTACAAGACCACCACCGTTGATTATGACGCGGGTGGCAATATCACCAATAAATCTGATATTGGCGACTATACCTACGGTGCTAATAATGCCGGCCCCCATGCCGTTACCAATGCCGGAGGTACCACCTACAGCTACGATGCCAACGGCAACCAGACAGCCGGTAACGGCCGTTCACTTTCCTACAACAGCTTCGATAAATTGGTCGAAGCCAAAAAAGGCAATGATCACACAACCACCTTTTACTACGGTGCAAGCCGTAGTCGCTACAAACGGGTGGATGATGCGGTTGGTGGCCAAACCACCACCCTGTATCTGGGTAATGTTGAAAAAATAGACCGCCCCAACGAGAGCGTCAAATATCGTAGTAACCTCGGTGCCATGATCATCACCAGTGCCGGGAACGGCTCCGCCGGTGAAATTCAATACATCTTCAAAGATCAGCAGGGTTCGATTGATGTGATCGTTGATAGCAGTGGTGCAACAACAGACCTCAGCTTTGATGCCTGGGGAAAACGCCGCCGCGCCAGTAACTGGAATGTACTGGATGCGACCGAAATCGCCACCGACTTTATCGCGGAGAACAGAGTCACCACAAGGGGTTATACCGGCCACGAACAGCTCGACGAAATGGGCCTCATCCATATGAACGGGCGGATCTATGACCCCTCATTAGGCCGGGTACTGCAGGCGGATCCGTTTATACAGGCGCCGGGTAATAGCCAGAGTTATAACCGGTATACATACGTGATCAATAATCCGCTGGCTTATACGGATCCTAGTGGGTATTTCTTTTCGTTGTGGGTGGCATCACGTATTGATGCGAAATTACAGAAGCCGTTGTATAAATATCTGGGTAAAAATCCAGCGTTAGCGCAATTTGCGCAAATTGTTGGAACCGCTGTGAGTACTGCGTACTGTGGTCCATGTTCAATTGGCTTTAACGCCCAATTTAGTATGAATATGACATATGCTCAGACAGGGAGTTTTACGGCTGCATATCGTTCGGCTGCGATTGCAGGTGTAAGTTCGGCCGCGTTTTATGTGATAGGGGGTATTGAGGGCTTACACCCGTGGCAGCGAGTGGCTGCCCACGGTATGACTGGCGGTATAATGGCCGAATTGCAGGGTGGGAAGTTTGGGCATGGGTTTGCTGCGGCAGGGTTTACAGCCATGGCTGGAAATATGAATTTGACGGGCCCCGCCGGGCAGGGGCCTTCGCCAGGGGGAGTAATTGTGTCTTCCGTTGTTGGTGGTACTGCATCAGTTTTGAGTGGGGGTAAATTTGGGAATGGGGCGGTAACTGGAGCGTTTAGTTATATTTTGAATGATTCTATGCCTGGGCATGGGGATGAGGAAGCTTCAGCTAAGTCGTTCGCTGCTATATGCGAATCTGTCAGTCAAAAAGCCTGTAGTTATGAACAATATAATCTGGAAAGAATTCCCAAAGGGGCAAAAATGGGCAGAAAGCACTGTTACTATACTTGCTCAGTTACGTATCAAAACAGTGATGGTTTCTGGGCTGAGCCATTAGATATAGA
Organism: Pseudomonadales bacterium; assembly: GCA_019090315.1. Taxonomy (GTDB): domain Bacteria; phylum Pseudomonadota; class Gammaproteobacteria; order Pseudomonadales; family JAHRWD01; genus JAHRWD01. The sequence goes on along the minus strand of JAHRWD010000087.1, from coordinate 53,754 downwards.
AGTATATGCCCCTAGTAATGAGGGATATGGCAATGCGTACTCTTGGGACAACCAACAACGTCCTTATGGTGGAACTCAAGTGCAGGACCCTAGGTTTCCAAATTACAATATCCCAGTTTTAGTAACGAAACCTTTTGTTGTTACACCCCTTTTCAAGAATAAGTATGAAGGTATGCATACGCCAATTCTGGAGAAATACAACTATGACCAATAAGATGATTCTTCTTTATGTATTGCTCTCTGTGTTGTGTTTTAGTCAATTCTCACTAGGAGGAGGGGCAGATGAGGCTGAGATCGCAAAATTTCTTTTTCGAAGCGGTGATTATTCAAAGATTGGAGGTATTATATTAGCTTCGAAAGAAGGAGATCACGAAGCACAATATTTGTTAGGCGAGGCTTTCTTCTGGGGTAAAGGCATAGGCAAAGACTATATTCAATCGAAAAGATGGTACTTAAAAAGCGCTGATGGTGGGTTTTCAGAGGCGCAATACTTAGTTGCCAGTTTTATGTTGGAGGGGAGCTTCAGATATGTTCGATCACCCTCTCTATCTATTCAATATCTAGAGGGAGCCGCATCGAATAACTATATGGATGCAATTTGTGCATTGGTGGATCTTCAGAAAGGAGAATATTCAAACTATATGACTGCTAACTGGATAGACATGGCTGAAAGTCAAGGTTTATGTGGAGTCAATGGGGTCAGACTCGATTGATTTTATCCGTCCCGTCGAGTACGCTACCCGCGTCTCTCATTTCGAAGATTAAGCCATGGCTCGTCTCCCCCGTTTTGTCATTCCCGGTCAGCCTCAGCATGTAATCGTGCGAGGCAATAACCGCGAACCTATTTTCTATGGAGAAGAGGATTATCGCTTTTACCTGGAAAAACTCGAACAAGCTTGCGAAAAACACCAGTGCGACCTTCATGCCTACGTACTGATGACAAATCATGTTCATCTGCTGATGACTCCCCGTACCGAAGATGGGATCAGCAAATCGCTTCAAATGCTCGGGCGTTATTATGTCCAGTATTTTAATCATACCTACCAACGTACCGGCACTCTCTGGGAAGGCCGTTACAAAGCCACATTGATTGACTCGGAACGCTACCTGCTGACCTGTTATCGATATATTGAGTTAAACCCGGTTCGTGCAGAGGATATGGTAGATCACCCCTCTGAATACCCCTGGTCGAGTTATCGCCACAATGCGGTGGGAGAACCAGATCCCCTGGTGGTACCTCATCCAGAATACATAAAACTGGGCAAAACCCCGGAAGAACGACAGAGTGCGTACAGAGCCTTGTTCAAAGCTCGTATTGCTGAGAAAACGTTAACGGAAATAAGGGAATCAACCAATAAAGCCTGGGTGCTGGGGAGCAGCCACTTTAAGGATGAAATCGAGCGAAAATTAAAGCGACCCGTGTCCCCAAGGCTAAGGGGAGGGGATCGAAAGTCGGAAAGCTACCGGAAGGGTTAAATCAATCGAGTCTGACCCCATCGATTCGACCCCATCGATTCCCATCGATTCCTCGATTCCCATCGATTACCAACCCCATCGATTACCACCCCATCGATTACCACCCCATCGATTACCATCGATTCCATCGGGCGAGACAAGCCCTTGTATTGGGAGTGATATTTACCCTATGCTGGTTTTTGTAGCGAGGCCTTATCGATTCTATCCAATGGAAGTGCATCAATTATCAGCCGCTCCCATTTTCATATCACCCAAAATAATAACTAAGGGAGAAAGACGATGGATACAACAACCGCAAAACATCTCCGGGATAAATACGCAATTGTAGGAGTAGGCGAAACCCCCTACACAAGGGGAAGTGGCCGTACCACCCGATCAATGGGGGTAGAGGCGGTAAAAAATGCAATGGATGATGCGGGGTTAGATGCCAGCGAAGTCGATGGCATGCTCTCCTACTCATCCGGAGATTCTACCTTTGCGCCGACTATCGCGGGCGACTTGGGCATTCGTCTTGATTTCTATATGGATGTGTTCGGCGGTGGTTCCAGCACGGAGGCGCTGATCGGTATTGCCATCGGCGTAATCGAAGCGGGTATGTGTAACACCGTAGCGATCTACCGATCGATGAATGGTTTTTCCGAGGTTCGTATTGGCGGTACAGGCAAACGTTCGATGGCACCGATCACCGGTGACCAGCTGCACAGTCGTGGCAATGGCCTGGCCAGTGCAGCGCAGATGTTCAGTCATACCTTTATGCGCCACATGTACGAGTACGGTACTACTCCAGAGCAGATTGCGATGGTTAAAGTGGTACATAGCGAGCACGCCTCCAACAACCCTAAAGCCTATTACAATCAACGGGTTTCGGTCGACGATGTGCTCAATAGCCGTATGATCGTGAAGCCCTGTCACCTGCTGGATTGCTGTGTTGAAACCGACAATGCTACCGCCATTATTGTTACCCGTGCCGACCGTGCCAAGGACTGCAAAAATCCTCCAGCGTATATCAAATCAGTGGTTGGCAGAGTCTGTAAGCCACGCTCGGATATGCACTATCAGGCAGGCCCGATAACCCGAACCGCAGGCTACTACGGAAAAGACATACTCTGGCCTAACGCCGGAGTGGGGCCTGAAGATATTGACGTGACCGGCTCCTATGATGCATTCACCTTTACCACTCTGCTGCAGCTAGAAGATTACGGCTTCTGCGAAAAAGGTGGGGGTGGTGAATATGTCAGCAACGGCACCACAAGGCTTGGGGGCAAACGGCCCAACAATACCAGTGGCGGTCATCTATGTGAGGGATACACCCACGGTATCGCCATGGTGATTGAAAATGTACGCCAGCTTCGCCACGACGTAGATGATAGCTGTCCGATAGGGCCAGATGGCAAACGGCAGCATACCTATGATTATCGCGAGGGCGGTTGCCGCCAACAGAAAAAAGTCGAACTAACCGCCAACCTGGGCTGGGCTATGCCCGGAACCGGTTCATCCCTCGTCATGGGCAACCAGCTGAGCTAATCGGTCGAAGCAAATAATAAAAGGAGAATAAATATGTCTGTTGAAGCAACTTATCTCGGAATGCCGGTTGAAATCACTGAACTGGATCAAGAAAATCTGGCCTATTTCCAACATTGCGCCGACCACGATTATCATCTGCAAGCCTGCAACGAATGCGATTTGCTAAGGTACCCGCCCACCGCCGCCTGCCCCTGGTGCTCCTGTCTGGAATCCAGCTGGAAGCCGGTCGAAGGTAAAGGTGTGGTGTACTCCTATGAAGAGGTTGCACACGCTATTCAACCAGCGTTTAAAGCACATCTTCCATACCTGGTATTGCTGGTAGAACTGGATACCCAGCGCGACCACCCTACCGAGCATGAGTCATTACGCATCGTCGCTAATCTGACCGATGCCAATGGCGATTTAGCAACTCCTGAATTGGTGAAAGAGGTCGGCATCGGAACCCGTGTAAAAATGGTGTTTAAAGATGTTGCGGATGGATTATCCATGCCCCACTTCACCATTGATGAAGATGCGGCGCAGCCGGATAAGCCCTGGCGTTATATTTACGAGTAAATAGAGGGACGGATGAATGATTTGTGGGAGGTTCCTTGCGAGAAGGCCTGTTCTGTAATCATGAATTTAAGAATGCAGTAGATGCAGCCAAGCTAAAAGGTATTACCTTTTAGCTTGATCTTGCCAGTATATTTCCGCCAGCTCCAACCGTTGGTAAGCACGTTCAGTATTAAGCTAACCAATCATTATTGATCATCAATGCCACAGATCAAAAACGCATAAATACGCATAATGAGTGCAACCACCGCATGAGCGAACCAACCATACTCGCCATAGACCAGGGAACCACCAGTTCTCGCGCCATTCTTTTTTCAAAACATGGCGATGTTATTGCGGCAAAGCAAAAAGAGCTAAAGCTCTATCACCCTCACAAAGGCTGGGTTGAGCAGAAGCCCGATGATATCTGGCAGGATACACTCTGGGCTTGCCGGGGAGCTCTTGAAGGCGCAGATAATGTCGCTTCTGTCGGCATAGCTAACCAACGCGAAACCACCATTATCTGGAACCGGACGACGGGTAAGCCGATCTACAATGCCATCGTCTGGCAAGATCGGCGCACCGCTGATTTCTGCCAGAAATTAAAAGATGCTGGCCATGAGGCGATGGTCCACACACGCACAGGCCTGTTGCTTGATCCCTATTTCTCAGCATCAAAAATCCACTGGATACTCGACAATATTGAGGGCGCGCGCGAACAGGCGCAAGCCGGAGAGCTGGCATTTGGAACGGTTGATAGTTGGTTGCTGTGGAATCTGACCGAGGGTGCCGTCCACGCCACAGATGCCACCAACGCCTCACGCACGATGTTGTTTAATATTGGTACACAAAGCTGGGATGAAAAACTGTTAGCACTGTTCGATATTCCTGAAGCGCTGCTGCCGGTCGTTAAAGATAATGTCAGCGATTTCGGCTGTACCTCAAAAAATACGCTTGGCAGGCAGATTCCCATTGGCGGCATGGCGGGGGACCAGCAAGCAGCGTTAATTGGCCAGGCCTGCTTTGAGGATGGCATGGTGAAGTCAACTTATGGAACAGGGTGCTTTACCCTGATGAATATTGGCGATACCTTCCGTGAATCAAAATCGCGCCTTTTGACAACCATCGCCTACCGCCTGAATGGAAAAGTAACCTACGCCGTCGAAGGCTCTATATTTGTGGCGGGAGCGGCGGTGCAATGGTTGCGGGATGGACTTGGATTATTTGAAGATGCCGCGCAAAGTGAGGCGTTGGCTATGTCAGTTGAAAACAATAACGGCGTCTATTTTGTACCCGCCTTTACCGGGCTGGGTGCACCGCATTGGGACCCCCACGCCCGCGCCAGTATTACCGGTTTGACTCGCGATAGCACCGCAGCACATATCACCCGTGCTGCGCTTGAGGCCCAGGCCTATCAAACACTGGATTTGATCGAGGCGATGCAGGCTGATTCTCACCATGATCCTGAAATAGTCCGTGCCGATGGCGGGTTGATGAACAATGGATTTGTCTGCCAGTTCCTGGCGGATATGTTGGGGAAACCGGTCGAAATTCCAAAAAGTACAGAAACGACTGCCATCGGTGTCGCTTATCTCGCAGGGCTACAGGCCGGTGTCTATGAAGGATTAGACGATATCGAAAAAGCCTGGCAGTGCGAGCGACGCTACGATCCAACTATGGATTCAGCAATCCGCAAAGAGTTGCACAGCGACTGGAAGGCAGCGGTTGGACGTTTGCTTGGAGCGTAAGAACCTCAGGTCTCGCAATCAAGAGTTTTGGTAGGCTTTTTAGGCGGCGGACCGGCTATTTTTATCGCTACGCTCCGGTATTTTACGGTACTAACCAAGTATTTGATGCGTGATTGCAAGACCCGACCCCGTTACCGCTACGACCCCGTTACCGACCCCGTTACGTGCGTTACGCGTTAAATGCGATGGTACGGGACAATAAAGTGTGGTCGATCGAATAACTTCATTTTATTTATTGGGGTGATTGACACCACAGTCGCTTGTTAGGTGCTTTTTTTACTAAAAACATGTTTATAGCGTCCTATTAAATATGTCACTGAAATACCACCATATAAAAAAGCAAACTTTAAGGGGTTGTCCGCTGGCTCTGGACTTGGCAATGATTTTGCCAAATACCACACTGCCAATATTATTATACATATTGAAATTACATCTCCACAAAATCCCCTCGCTATTTTTGGCAGGAAACAAGCTCCTACTACCAAAAAACAAAATGCGGCAGGAAGGTAATTTATGTACCACTCATTAGGAGCATCAGAGGCCCACAACAAGAAAATTAAGGCACAAAAGAAGCTGATAACGCCAACAATGATTCTGGTAGTCTTACTGATTTTCAAGTCATCTCCTCTGCTCGACCGTTCATTCGTGTACCTAGCAGCGTTGTTAAGCGGGACCACTCGTCCTCGTATCAGGATACTAACACGCCAAACATGGACCATCGCTCAGACTTAGTACCGATAGATATTTATATCAGGGTTGTTCCAGCGATGAATGTGGCGGCTAGGGTATTCCATGACCGATTGAGCGACGGAGGATACGCAACAACGGGGTTCTCGTTGTATACTCTTTGGTATGGAAAAACCAAATTTTAATAGCTGTAAACATGGATAGAAAGCACTGGCTGATATGCGCTTTTTCGGTCGCGGTGGCTTTTTCTGCCGGTCTGCTGGCCAATTTCCCTGCATCAATTGCATTTGAAAGGCTGCGCTCGCAGTTGCCTCCAAAACTAGCAGAAATGATCGGTGAGGTTGAGGGTTCTGTATGGAGCGGGCAATCAACCATTACCGATGGGTCATTGAAAAGCACGGTCAATTGGGAACTTGCACCAATTGGTAGGCTCTTTGGTGGGTACGGATTGGTCCTTCATGTTCATGATGCTGACCACGATCTGTGGATTAAAGCGGATGCCGAGGGTGAAGCGAGCGGCAGGGTTCAGGTAAACGGGAAGATCAGTAAGGATCTGGTGAATCGTCAGCTGGCCGAGTTTGGTATCCGCATCAATCAGGATATCGTGGTTGAATCCCTGTCGGTTTCCATGAACGATACTCAATTTTCCGATGCTGGCGGGGCTGTAATATGGAAGGGTGGCCGCGTAAGCTATACTTCATCGGGTACGAAAACGGTTCAAATGCCTGAGCTGACGGGCCTGTTGTCCGCTTCAGAGGGCACGCTGGTACTGAATGTTGTCAAACATGGAATGAGCGAGCCGATTAGTGTGATCAGGCTTCAGCCTGATGGCTGGCTAGGTGTTGAGGTAAAGCAGGAGATGGGCAACCTTATTCTGTTGCCAAACCGCCGTCTCAATCGGGCTGGAAATGTGATGGAAATTAAACGAAAGATCTACTGACGACGGATTGTTGCTTAATCAGAGCCTCCTTAACGGTCACTGCTGACCACGAACCCGCTGAATTATACGAAGTTTGAATCGCTGTATGATGCTGACTACCGCAAAACCAATTAAACAGAATGTACCATTAACCCATGCTGACTAAAAAGAACCTGATTTTTTCCCTGGTCTGGTTGGCGTTGGTGGTCGCTGCGTATTTTGCGGGTGCATTTATCTGGCAATGGCTTGAACCGGCTGGGCCGGAAAAACGAGCACAGCGTCAGTTTCAACCGATAGTTGCGGTACCCACTAGTAAAAAATCACCGCGACAGCCGAATGGAAATGTTCGCACAATCGTTGCGGCCAATCTGTTTGGAAATGATCAGTTGGTGAAAAATCCGGTTGCCGCCAAACCGGTTGTGGATGCACCCGAGACCCGTCTTAAGTTTGAGCTACGGGGTATTTTTATCAGTTCAGACAATAAGGATACTCGGGCACTTATCGCAGAAAAGGGGAAACCGGCGCGCTCCTACAAAAAAGAAGATGAGTTGCCAGGGAACGTGGTGGTAGCGGATATTCTTGCGGATCACGTATTGCTGCGCAGAGCAGGCAGACTGGAAACCCTGAGCTTCCCGGAAAAACGTAAAAACGGCGATGGGAAAAACTCGAAAGATATGCTGACCTATCACCCGGAAGCGACAACTGCCCAGCAGGCGGTAAAAAACAGTAAAGATAGTTTCTATCAGGACCCGGTTAAGGCGTTTGGCCAATATGGCCTGTCTATAGATGATGAGGCCGGTGGTCTTCGACTTGCCGGTGGCGCAAATAGCAGAATGCTTCAGAGAGTTGGCCTCAGAGAGGGTGATCTGGTTCGTTCTGTTAACGGTAAGACGCTTAATGATTTTATGGCGGATGACAATCTGGTGGATGATGTAGTGGCCAGCGGTGAACTCACGGTTGAGATAGAGCGTGGTGGACAACCGATCATACTTTCATTGCCGATCCCATAAGTGGAAGAACGATTTGCGCCTACAATTAAGCTGTATCGGGGTTTTTTCCCTGCCCAATATAATCCGAATTACGGTACCTTTGTTACCATCGACCTGTTGTTGAAAGGCTTTATTATGATTCACCGAGTTATACGCCAGAGATTCAAATTTAGTTGCCTGTTGGCGACCATGGTCTGGATCTGCATGTTAGGCGGACGTTTTGCCAGTGCTGAGACTGTCACCCTCAATTTGGTGGATGCCGAGATTCGCACGGTGATCGCCACCATCAGTGAAGCGACCGGAAAGAACTTCCTGGTTGATCCTCGGGTGAAGGGCAAAGTCACGGTTATTTCGAGTATCCCGCTGGATGGGGATGCACTGTACGATGTGTTTTTATCGATCCTTGAGGTGCATGGTTATGCGGCTATCGAAAACGATGGCATCGTAAAAATTGTTCCGCAAAATATGGCGAAACAAAGCTCTATACCGATCGAAACCGATTCCAGTAATTATGATGGCGCTCAAAAAATCACAAAAGTACTGCGCCTTGAGCATGTTTCTGCGGCCAAGTTAATACCGGTACTCAGACCGCTTGTACCAAAGGAAGGGCATATGGCGGCGTATATCCCGGCAAATGCGCTGATCATCTCTGATTCCGCGGCCAATATTGCTCGGCTTGGGCGTATCGTTGAGTCAATTGATAAGCCGACTAATAGCAGTATAGAAGTGGTTCAACTTAAAAAAGCCAGCGCTACCAAAGTGGTACAACTGCTGAAGAGCCTGCAGACGGGTAAAGAGAAAGGCGCCGCGGCGGTGCTTGCGGTGGCGGATGAAAGAACCAACAGCGTGCTGTTATCTGGCGACCCTGCAAAACGAGTGGTGATGCGTTCGATTATTCAGCAGCTTGATGAACCGATAGAACTGAAGACCAACGATCGAGTGGTTTTTTTGAATCATGCAATCGCTAAAGAGATGGCACCGATTCTGGATAAAACGATCAATGCCAAGATAAAACAGGGCAATAGAAAAGCAGGCGTAACCGTAACACCCGCTAATATTCAGGCTGATGAAGCTACCAATTCACTGATTATTTCAGCCAGTCCGGATCAACATAAGGCGCTGTTGTCGATCATTGAAAAACTCGATATCCGTAGAGCTCAGGTGATGGTAGAGGCGATTATTGTTGACCTCGATGCCACTAAAGCCAGGGATTTGGGGGTTCAGATGGCGGGCACTGGTGACCATGGTAGCTTTGTTAGTCGTTCATCCAATACCGGTACTTCGATTAGCGGTGCACTTGCCGGGGCAGCCGAAGCATTACCGATTGTCGGGGATGGGCTCACGTTTTTGGGTGCTAGCGAAAATTTTGCACTGATGTTCAAAGCGCTGGAATCCGATGCGGATACCAATATTCTCTCGACCCCCTCACTCTTTACCCTGGACAACAATGAAGCTGAGATCGTGGTGGGTAAAAACGTACCCTTTGTGACGGGTACATATACGGATAGCGGTACTGATTCTACCAACCCTTTTCAAACGATTGAGCGAGAGGATGTTGGACTAACCCTGAAAATTAAGCCCCATATCAATGAAGGAGATGTTGTGACGCTTGAGATCAGTCTTGAGGTTTCAAGCCTGAGCCCTTCGGTTGAGGGTGCATCCGACCTGGTGACCAACAAGCGGTTGATTACCACTACGGTAGTGATTGATGACGGTGAAATTGTTTCGCTGGGTGGATTGATTGATGATCGAGTCACCGAATCGATATCCGGTATACCTTACCTCAGCAAAATTCCCTATATCGGTGCGCTGTTCAGAAGCACCAGCACCGAGATTTCGAAGAGAATGATGATGGTGTTTTTCCGTCCTAGTATTATCCGGGATCAGGAGGGTAGCAGGGCCATTATGCAATCGAACTATCAGGAGATTCGCAACCGCCAGTTTGAACGAAAAGAATCAGACCCTACCCGAGATCCGGCATTTGAATATCCGCTGTTGCCTGAACTTGAGCTGATAACCCCTGAATCAGGGAAGCAACTTAATTATCAGAAATTGCGACGTCAGCAGGATGAAAATAGTGATTCTGTACCAGAATCCGATCCCAAATCTGAGCTGGATACAGCTGAATCCGCAGCGCAATGAACCACCGATCTGACATTCCTTTCGCATTCTCCAAACGTAACGGCGTATTGGTGGTTGCCCAGCAGGACGGTTATGCGCAGGTGATACAGTCGGAAGTCTCGGACCCGATATCGTTGATTGAACTACGGCGCTTTATGGGTGTTCCTCTGCGGGTTGAAAAAGTTGATTCCAATCGCTTTAACGCCCAGTTGCAGCAACAGTATGAAGGAGGTTCCTCCGCAGTTATGGAGGAGATGGATGGTCTTTCCGCAGATACCCAGGATTTCGAGGATCTCAGCGAGCTGATCCCGGAACCGGAAGATCTGATGGAAAGCGATGACGATGCCCCGATTATTCGCCTGATCAACGCCATTCTAAGTGAAGCGATTCGCCAGGGTGCTTCTGATATTCATATCGAACCATTTGAAAATCGAATGCGGGTACGGTTCCGCATTGATGGCATGTTGCGGGAAATGTTGGCACCTAAAAAAGCGCTGGTCTCTCCTGTGGTCTCCCGTATTAAAGTAATGGCAAAACTTGATATTGCCGAGAAACGACTGCCCCAGGATGGGCGAATATCCCTCCGGCTGGCGGGTCGCGCGGTTGATGTGCGGGTTTCAACACTACCCAGCGGCCACGGCGAACGGGTGGTATTGCGTCTACTTGAAAAAGAGAATGGCCGGCTAGACCTCAAAACACTGGGTTTGAGTGACCACGATCGGCAACGTCTGGACAAAATAATCCATCATCCCCATGGGGTTTTTCTTGTCACCGGGCCAACCGGTTCGGGTAAAAGCACCACCCTGTATTCAGCATTATCGCTGCTGAATCAATCGGATCGTAGCATTATGACGGTTGAGGATCCGGTCGAATATTTTATTGATGGGGTCAGCCAGACCGCGGTCAACACCAAAATTGATATGAATTTTGCCCGTGGCTTACGGGCTATATTGCGGCAGGATCCGGATATCGTAATGGTTGGTGAGATCCGGGACGTCGAAACCGCTGAAGTGGCGGTACAGGCCAGTTTGACCGGTCACCTTGTACTTTCAACCCTGCATACCAATACCGCCGTGGGTGCAGTGACCCGGCTTCGTGACATGGGTGTAGAGCCCTTTATGCTGGCGTCGAGCCTGCTAGGCGTGCTGGCGCAGCGGCTGGTGCGTAAACTCTGTATCCACTGCAAAGAACCCTATCAGGCTGATCAGGCTAGCTGTGATCTGCTTGAGACAGACTCGGTGCCAGCGCCGACTCTGTACCGGGCTATCGGCTGTGAGCACTGCTACCAAACCGGTTTTTCAGGCCGAATCGGTATTTTTGAACTGGTTGAAGTGGATAACACCATGCGCGAAGCGATTCATAACGGCGCGGGTGAAATCGAGCTGGAAAAACTTGCCAGACAGCAAACCCAAAGCATCCGAACCTCCGGTGCCGCATCGGTATTGTCTGGAGATACCACGATTGACGAAATAATACGCGTGACCCGGGAAAGTTGATTAGATGGCGGCTTATCACTACGTAGCGCTAGATTCATCGGGACGCCAAAAGAAGGGCGTTGATGAGGGAGATACCGCTCGTCATGTACGCCAACAGCTACGGGACCGAGGCTGGACACCGCTGGAGGTGCATGAGGTACTGGGTAAAGTTCGCCGCACTAAAACATCGGTGGATTCCACTCAGCCAGCGGCGGATAAGAGCGAGAAAAAGCAACAGGCTCAATCGAAAAACCTGTTTAATCCCACCATTAGCATTAAAGAGCTGGCACTGATAACACGACAGCTCGCGACCCTTACCCGTGCTGCGCTACCCCTTGATGAATCACTCGCTACGGTGGTCAGTCAGAGCGGAAAAGATCGCGTCAAAAAGGTGATGACCAGTGTCCGCGCACAGGTTGTGGAAGGCCAAAGTTTGGCCCAGGCGATGTCAAATTTCCCCAAAGTGTTCAAACAGGATTATGTCGCCACAGTACGAGCCGGCGAGCAGTCCGGTGATCTGGCGGGGGTACTGGATCGGTTGGCTGATTACACCGAAAACGGTCAAAAAATACGCCAGACAGTTTCCAACGCCATGCTGTACCCCATCATTTTAACGGTCGTAGCGGTGATGGTTGTGGTGGGGATGTTGACCTACGTGGTACCCCAGGTTATAGAAGTGTTTGCCGGGATCGACCAGGAATTGCCCCTGTTAACCAGGGTGCTGATCTCCGCCAGCGATTTCCTGCAGGTGTATGGTTTTGTGCTGTTGATCGTATTGGTACTGCTGGGTGCGCTGGTTCGCTGGATTCTGAATAAGCCCGGACCAAAACAGCGATGGCATACGTTGATGCTTAAAATTCCGTTAGTAGGGCAGTGGTTGAAAATCAGCAACTGCGCAGTGTTTTGCCGTACCCAGGCAACCCTGTTGGCCAGTGGCGTACCGATGCTGGATGCGATGCGAATTAGCTCCGAAGTGTTATCCAATATCCCGATGCGGGCGAGCATAGAGGAAGCTTCAGGCCGTATCCGTGAGGGTGCCAGCCTCTCCTATGCACTTACTAAAACCGATTATTTCCCGCCTATGACGCTGCATCTGATCGCCAGCGGTGAAGCCAGCGGTGCACTTGGAGATATGCTATTTAAAGCGGCGGAGAATCAGGAGCGAGATCTGGAAAGCTGGATAAGCACATTTTTGGCGATTCTTGAGCCGGTATTAATCCTGCTGATGGGTGGCCTGGTGATGATGATTGTACTGGCCATTATGATGCCGATTTTTGAACTAAATCAGATGGTGAGCTAACGGATTTGCCGCCGTTGGTTTTCGAATAACAGGTAAGAGAAAACAATATGCGAGCTAGAAAAAACAAAACACAGGGCGGTTTTACGCTGATCGAAATCATGGTGGTTGTGGTGATTCTGGGCATCCTCGCCTCGGTAGTGGTGCCGCGGATTATGGATCGTCCGGATACCGCTCGAATTACCAAAGCACGGTTGGATATTCAGTCACTGGAGGGTGTGCTGAATCAATATCGGCTCGATAATTTTGTATACCCCAGTACTGAGCAAGGGCTGGAGGCACTGGTAGAGAAGCCCAGTGGCGACCCGGAGCCTTCAAACTGGAATAAAGGTGGCTACATCAAAAGCTTGCCAAATGATCCCTGGAATCGACCTTATCTCTATTTGAGCCCGGGTGAGAAGGGTGACTTTGATCTCTACAGTTTGGGGGCTGATGGCCAGTCCGGCGGTGAAGATGCGAATGCCGATATCGGCAACTGGTCACCCTGATTGTCGGGTGTTTGTCGACTGGTAAATACTTGAGATGGTTTCCCCGCCAAAACGCCGGAAAGCAGCAGGTTTTACGCTGATAGAGCTGATGGTAGTGCTGGTCATCATGGGGGTGATGATCTCGCTGGTGACGCTCAGCAGTGGCATTCAAAACCGGGATCGCGAGACCCATCAATTTGCCATACGGCTTATTAGTCTGATGCGACTGGCCTCAGATGAAGCGGTATTGAACGGCAAGTTACTGGCCTGGCGGCTGAATGAAACCGAGTATCAATTCATGCAGCTGGCAGAGGGTAAATGGGTTGCTGTGGCGGATGATCGACTGTTAAAACCCAATTCGATCCAGCCATGGATCAGCTCTGAATTCGAAGTAGAGGGGCGAGCGGTTGAACTACTGGAATCCGCTGAACACCCGCAGTTACTGTTTTTACCCAGTGGTGAGATAACCAGCTTTAGGCTGGATTTTTTTGATAAAACTGAGCTAGAGCCGGTTCGTTTCCGGCTGGAAAACCAGTATGCGGATCTTAGTCTAAGCCGGATCGATCCAGACAATGAATAATGCTGCCCCGCTGAAATCAGGCGTAACCAGACCGCACAAAAAACCGATGCGGTTTCGTAATCGTGGTTTCACCTTGATTGAGGTGTTGGTGGCGCTGGCGGTTGCGGGTATAGCGCTGACTGCTATTTTAAAGGCGGTTAACGCACAGCTGGTCAGCGCTCAGGTGATGGAGGAAAAAACCGTTGCTCACTGGGTAGCGCTGAATGTAGCAACAGAGATCCGCCTGACTCCGACCTGGTCTTCAATCGGTTCAAAGAAGGGTGATACCGAAATGCTGGACCAGCAATGGAACTGGCAGGCACTGACCAGCGGCACACCGGATCCGGATCTGCGCAGGATAGATATCACCGTCTACAACCAGGCCGACAAAGAGCAGGGCGGTATTACCATATTTACCGGAAGGAATCGTTGATGGCTCGGTATCGTCCTCAGACGCACCAGCTGATGCGTAATCACCGTTCAGCAGGCTTTACTCTTGTTGAACTGATGATAGCGATCGTTCTATTTTCGATTTTATCGGTGGGCAGTTATCAGGTACTGAACTCGGTGATCAACAGTCATCGCAAGCTCAGCAGCCATAATGAAAAATTTGATGCACTGCGGCGTTCCATCAATATGTTGACCAGGGATCTACAGCAGGCACGATCACGCACCATCATCAATACCTATGGCGAACAGGAAGGCGCGTTGATACTGGAGAGCTCAGATCCGGCACGGTTAGTACTGAGTACCGCCGGTTGGGCAAACCCTCTGGCCTCCCCCAGGGGTACCGTTAGTCGGGTAGAATTTTTTGTAGAGGATGAAGTGCTGATCAAACGACGCTGGCTGGTGCTGGATGCGGTGGATGAAGATAGCTTCTACGATATGCCGCTTGTAAAAGGGGTATTGGAGTTTCAGATACGAGCACTTGATTCCGAACAGCGCTGGATAAGCTACTGGCCTACTACCGATATGCCGCTAACCGAACTGCCCCAGGCACTGGAGATTGAGTTGCGCGTCGCCGAGCTGGGTAGCGTTAAACGTGTGCTGGAGTTAATTCGATGAGCATAACCTGCTTGCCACGAAAGCCGCTGGCCAGGAAACAACGTGGCGTAGCGCTGATAACCGTTCTGCTGATTGTGGCGATCTGTGCGCTGCTGGCCACCCAGCTTATCAGTGAGCAGCAGATACAGTTTCGTCGAACGTTAAACCAGCTACAGGGTGATCGGGCGTTTCATTATGTGATGAGCGTTGAGGAGTGGGGCCGTGAATTGCTGATTCGTGATGCTGAAGCGAATGATCGGGATGATTTTGGCGATGACTGGGCGACGCTATTGCCGCCACTAGAGGTGGATGGCGGAATGATGTTGCTGGTGGCTGAGGATATGCACGGGCGCTTTAATATCAATAACCTGGTGGTCAATGGAGTGCCAGATAGTAAACAGATCAAGATTTTTCAGCGCTTACTGGAAAACCTCGAGCTTGATCCAGATCTGGTCTGGCCGCTGGTTGACTGGCTCGATAAAAATGATGAGCCTTCGATACCCAACGGGGCCGAGGCTGATGAGTACAGCGAGCTGACGCCACCCTATCGCCCCGCCAATCAAGCCATGAGCAGTCCGGATGAACTGGCCGCAATGAGTGGCTTTACCCCGGAGATACTTAGCATACTGGTTGGGCAGGTGGTTGCCCTGCCGGTGCTGGATGATGTCCAGAAAGTGACGTTGATCAATATCAATTTTGTAACCGAGCCACTTTTGCGGGCGCTGTCGGAAAAAATGCAGGGTGCAGATACTGAGCAATTAATTGAGCAAGCTATCGAAGATGGTTTTAGTTCGGTAAATGATTTTTTGATGGTGTTAACGGATAACAACCAGAGCATAACCGGTCTTAGTGATAGTATTGACCGCACTTTATTAAGTGTTCAGAGCGAATATTTTCTATTGAACTATCAGGGTAGTTTTAAACCCGTGTTACTTAAAAATCATAGCGTTTTATATCGCGGGTCGGATGACAAAGTGCGGATCGTCAATCGAGCACAAGGGGATTATTACAGTGTCGCAACAGCTATTTATTGATTGCTCTGGTCTGCCTTCGGATCCACTGGTGTGGGCTCTGAAAGGTGAACTCAGTACTGCTCAACATGCTGGTACACTGGCGGATCTATCGATTGAGGAAGATACCGAAATTACGCTGGTATTTTCTGGTCTTGACGTATTGCTGCTGAATGCAGCGATGCCCACCCGCAATCAGCAAAAAATTCGCCAGGCGCTGCCCTACCTGTTTGAGGAGCAGTTACTCGAAGATGCGGAGTTGCTACACTTTGCCATTGGTACGCTTAAGTCGGATCAACTTCAGGTCGCGGTGATTGCGAAAGCACTGCTTCAGCAGTGGCTCGACGCGTTGTCTGAAGTGCAGATTCAGCCGGACCAGGCATTGATTGATACCCAGCTGCTGGGCTATGAACAAAATCGATGGGTGGTTTGGTGCGATGATCAAACCGCGTTGGCGCGTACTGATCTCGATACCGCCTTTGCCTGTGACCGTGATCAGCTCATCAGCCTGTTAGCGGCTTTACCTGATTCAGAAGCGGATATCGAAGCCGAGCAGTCGCTGCATGTTTTTCATCAAGGGGAGTTAGATCTGTTTCCGTTTAGCAGTAACTTTGCCGATCGGAAAATTACTGCACAGACGGCACCATCACGGTTCCAGTTTTTAGCGGAGCAATTTAGCCAGCAAAAAAATGCGCTGCCCATTGATCTGCTGCAGGGCGAATTTGGCAAGAAGAAAAATGGTGGTTTGTACGGGAAATGGGCTGCCGTAGCCGCATCCATCGCTCTGTTGTTGGTAGTGGGATATAGCTCACTGCTCTGGTATCAAAATTCCCGGCTTGAAAGCCAGTATCAACAGCTTCAACAACAGATGACGGGCATCTATAAATCAACCTTTCCCAATAGCAAGCGGATCGTAGATCCAAAAGTACAAATGAAAGGCCAGCTAAAGAAATTGCAGGGCTTGAATGCAGGTGCTGGCGGGGTATTTAAATACCTGGAACTGTTGGCAAAGGTATCCGCGCAAAACAGCAAAATTGAACTGGTGCAAATTCGCTACCAAAAAAATGGAATGGAATTGAAGTTCGAAACCGATAGTCTTCAGGTGGTTGAACAATTCAGGGAAAAAATGGCTGCTAACGGGATTAGAACTAAAGTGTTAAGCGCAAATAAAGAGTCAGGCCGTGTTATGGCCCGGGTGAAACTGGAGACCTCTTCATGAAAAACTGGTTTTTAAGCCTCACCGAGCGCGATAAAAAAATTGTAGCGGGGCTTGGCGTATCGATGTTTTTTTTGCTGGTGTTTACGTTTTTGTGGATGCCGATTTCGGAGGACAATCAACAGCTTGAAAAGCGAATAAAGCGCTCCCAGGCTGATCTGGTGTGGATGCAACAGAGTGCAGAAAAAATTAAAGCACTGGGTCCCGTAAGTAATTCAGGGGCGTCTGGTAAAAAGTCATCAAATTCAATGTTGACCACCATTGAAACAACAGCGGCGGCGCAGGGTATTAAACTTAAAAAAATCACGCCGAAGAAAAACAATCAGGTTGAAATACGCTTGAGTGACGTTTCTTTTAATAGCGCAATCAACTGGATTTCGGTGCTAAAAATAAAGCATGGAGTTCTGGTTTCAAAGTTTTCAGCAGAAAAATTAAATGAGGGAAGGGTTAATCTAACCCTGCTATTACAAGGTTAAAGTTAGACGGTTCTCAGTGGTAAACCTCAACTGCAGATATCAGGCTGCTGGCAATCAGTGGCGATGGCTGGCTAAGTTTTCCGTGGGGCATCGAAAGCACCAGGACTGCGAAATCCTCTGTAACGACGTACGCAATTTTGATCATAGCTCCTCTACTGGAAGCTATCGCCTGCCTAATGTTTCTGTACGTACGGCAGGTATGGGAATAGAATTGTTCAGATTGCCAACTTGACTATCTAGCGTAACCTATCATGCAATTAACCCGCTATACCGACTACAGCTTACGGGTACTTATTTATCTGGCCATTCAGGAAGAGGGTGTGCGGGTTACGGTTTCTGAAATTGCCGAACATTTCGAAATACCCAAAAACCACCTGGTTAAAGTAGTACACCACCTTGGAAAATTGGACTATTTGAAAACCACTCGTGGAAAAAATGGCGGTATTTGTCTGGCAAAAAAACCGGCAGATTTAGGCGTTGGTGACGTTATTAGAAATATGGAAAGTAGCTTTCAATTGGTTGATTGCCAGGTACCCGCGCCCTGTCCCATTATTCCCGTTTGCTTACTCCCCAGAATATTGTCCGAAGCACGGGCGGCATTCCTCGGCGTGCTTGATCAATATACGGTTGCCGACCTTCTGAAACAACCGGAGCAGTTAAAATCACTACTGGGGACTGGTGGTTTTTTTGGGAAATACGAGGAGATAAGAAGCGTAGCCATCGAATCGCCTGCCAAATAGCTCTGGGTTAATTTTCACGTTCAATTTCCCCTCCTGTTTTATTATCTCGTTTTTACCTCCCCCAGTACTATCCTGCATTTCACCGTTTGGCCAATTTTCATTAGCTTGTTCAGTTGCGCGCCTATCTTGTCCAACTGTAAACATTGACATCTATTAAGTGATGCAGTCTGATGACTGTAGAATAAAAACAATAAATCCCAGGGAGGATGCATCAAAATGCAAACAGATCTTTGTAAAAAACTAGGAATCGAATATCCGATTTTTGCGTTTACACACTGCCGCGATGTGGTCGCAGCGGTTACTAATGCGGGCGGAATCGGCGTACTTGGTGCAACCGGTTTTAATGCAGAACAGCTAGAAGTAGAACTTAACTGGATTGATGAACGTGTAGGCGGAAAGCCCTATGGCGTTGATGTCATTATTCCTACCAAATATGTCGGTAAGGGTGAGCAGGATCCAGATAAAGCGTTGGCGATGGCAAAAGCCGCTATTCCCCAGGAGCATCGCGACTTTGTAGCAAATATATGCGATGAAAATGGAGTGCCGAATCTACCCGTTGATAAACCGTTCGAAGATCGGATCAGCATGACCGATGCTACTTCAACCCCGTTGGTTGATGTGGCGTTGCAACACGATAATTGTAAATTGATTGCCAATGCCCTTGGTACACCTCCGGTCCATGTCATCAAACAGGTGCAGGATTCCGGGCGTATGATTGGCGCACTCTGCGGTAAGGCCAAACACGCCCAATATCACATTGATGCGGGGCTGGATTTTATTATCGCAATGGGTGGCGAAGGTGGCGGCCACTGTGGTGACGTAAGCAGCATCATACTTTGGCCCGAAGTGGTCAAACTCGCCGGAGATATTCCGGTGATTGCTGCGGGTGGTGTCGGTAGCGGCCAGCAGATGGCGGCAGCACTGGCACTGGGTTGCGAAGGAGTCTGGTGTGGTTCAATCTGGCTTACGGTTGCAGAAGCCGCGACTTCCGATCCGTCGAAGAAAAGCATGTTTGATGCTGGTTCTAGCGATACTGTGCGTTCCAGGAGTTTTACTGGCAAACACGTGCGGATGTTACGTAACAATTGGACCGATGCCTGGGATGATGCGAATAACCCGGACCCATTAGGTGCTCCGATGCAAGGTATGCTCACCAGTCAGGCGACCGCTCGAATGCGGGAATATCCGAGTAAATCCCAGGGTATATCCTTCAGTCCTGTGGGTCAGATTGTTGGCACTATGAACGAAACCATCGGTGCCCGTGATCTGGTGATGGAGCTGGTGACTGGGTATCTTGATAGTACTGAGCGGCTAACAAGCCTTTTACCGGAATCGTAATTCCCTTCATCAGCGCGGGTCTGTTGGGTACAGGTTCGCGCTGATGTTTAGATTGCTCATTTCAATCGGAGCTTGTTGAAGCTATATCTTTGGCATAGCTTTCCCCGATATACATTCCTGGATCTGGCAGGCTTCCAGGCAACAGACGTCGATCCCGCTCAGACATCCCCATCTGCTTCCGTTACACTTTGTTACAGTTTGTCACCAACCTGAAAAGATAAACTGTGATTCCTCCACTATTATTTCTCCTGCAAGCTACCTACTACAAACGGAGAATTACCATGAAAAAGAGTAAAAAACTGATCATCGGCTCATTGATTGCTATCACCCTGGGTACTGTTGGCGCGCTGGCTGCGGGTGGGTTCGAGCACCGTTGGGGCCATAACGGGGACAGAGCCAATATGATGGCGGAACGTATGATGAAGCATGCGACTGAGGCGCTGGATCTGACCCAGGAGCAGCAGGCGTATCTTGAGATTTTGCAGCAAAAGATGATTGCGCTGAAAACGGATGGCATGAAGGGAAAGTTTGAAACCAGAAAAGAGGTGATGGAACAACTCTCTCAGCCAACCCTGGATCAGGCGTATATTCTGAATATGGTGCAGGAGCGTTTACGATCTGCCGAGCAGAAGGCACCAGAACTTATTGCAGCGCTTGCCCAGTTCTCCGACAGTCTTACGTCGGAGCAAAAAAATGCCATTAAGGAGAAGATTGAAGAGCACCACAAACATCGAAAAGATCACCATTAGTGAAAATACTTCCTGATCCAGTGTCGTAGTTTTGGCACTCGGATCAGGGATAAATGACTGGATAGATAGATGACAAAAATCTTGCTGATTGATGACGATGAACAACTTGGCTCGCCTTTGGCGAGCTATTTTGAACGTTATGATCTTCAGTTGCAGCAGATCACCCACCCAACAGAGGGCCTTGAGGCAATTCGGAACGGCGACTATCAGCTGGTTATTCTCGATATTATGTTGCCCGATATGGATGGGTTTGAAGTGTGCAGGGAGCTACGAAAAACCAGCGATATTCCAGTGGTGATGTTAACCGCCCGTGGCGAAGTGATGGATCGTGTGATTGGTCTGGAACTGGGCGCTGATGATTACCTTCCGAAACCCTTTGAACCGCGCGAGTTGGTTGCCCGAATCCAGACCATTCTGAAACGAGCAAAACCCCAGTCAAACGGAAATATGCTTACATATGGATCACTATCGATTGACCTGCAACATCGACAAGTTCAGATTGATGAAAAACCAGTGGAATTAAGTAGCCGGGAGTTTCAGCTATTGGTACTGCTGGCAAAGGAGCCAGGGCGAAACTACAGTCGCGATCAAATTTTGAGTGAGCTGCGTGGTATCGATGCAGAGCTGTTTTCACGTTCGGTAGATATTCTGGTGAGCAGGCTGCGCAATAAATTAAAACCGCTGGAGTGTATTAAGACAAACTGGGGTAGTGGTTACTGTTTTGTTGAGCCGATCCATTAATTTTATGGATAGAGAAAACAGAAATAATCTGATATGAAAAAACTGATCGACAAGCTTCGCTTCTCACTTGTTTCGCGACTGATACTACTATTTTTAATCACTGCATTCGCACTGATGGTTGTGCTGCGAGTGGGTACGTTGGCGGGAATGAAAAAGCAGTTCGAGCATAATATTCTTCCCCATATATTTGAATACCAGCGTTACATTGAAAAGGAGATCGGTTCACCTCCTGATCTCAGCAGAGCTAAGGCCATTGCTCGTCGCACCGGCGCAACTATTCATATCAGAGGCGATCGTATTAATTGGTCATCCGATAATAAGTCTTTTGATCCCAGCCAAATCGAGTTCAGGCAACACCATAATCAGCGCCTGAAACATGGTGTGTTCGGCAATGATCACTATCTGTATTCCGAACGTAAGCACTACCAGATCTATATCGGTATTGCCGGTCGGCCGGAGTCGCGTGGCCAGGGTTGGCTATTCCTGCTGCTTCTAGTCGGCATTGTTTATCTTTGTTATCGAAGTATTCGTTCCCTGTTTCGGCCCATTGAAACTATCCGAGAAGGTGTTCAAAAAATGGGCCAGGGCGAGCTTGATTTTCGAATCGATCTGAAAAGAAAGGATGAACTGGGTGAGCTAGCGACAACGGTCAATACCATGGCCTCCGATATTGAAGGAATGCTCAACTCTAAACGTGAAATGCTGCTGGCGATTAGCCATGAGCTGCGCTCTCCATTAACCCGCAGTCGCGTATCGGTTGAGCTGATTGATGATGATATGGTTCGGGAAAACCTGAGCCGCGATATGAAAGAGATGGAGCAGTTGATTACAGAGCTACTGGAAAGCGAACGGCTCAATCAGCGTCATGCAATTTTGAATCGTACACCGGTTGTAGTTAACGATTTAATTGAAACGCTACTGGAGGAAAATTTTCCTGGTGAAGATATCGAGATAGAGCTTAACGCCGAGCAGGTAGCGGTTGCGCTGGATGAGCCACGGATAAGACTGCTGGTTAAAAATCTGCTCAGCAATGCGGTTCGCCATCATCGATCGGATCGCGGCAAAATTACAGTCTCAACTTCAAGTCAGATAATAGCCGGCGAGAGCATGGCTTTGATCGCAGTGACAGATAACGGTGTCGGTATCGAGCCTGAATATCTGCCCCATATTACCGAACCCTTCTATCGGCCTGATCCCTCGCGACAGCGCAAAACCGGTGGTTATGGATTGGGGTTATATCTGTGTCGGATGATCACCGAAGCCCATGGAGGCAAGCTGGGCATCGATAGTACTGTAGGTGTTGGTACCCGCGTACAGGTGAGTCTGAAGGTATAATTGCGCATCAACTGTACTATTAAATCTGCGGGGAACGACTTGCCTGTTCCAGATCTAGCAGTTATCGATACCATTTTATCTTGCGCGGTTGACCCTAAAGTATACTCCAGGGATTATACTCCACCTCATACAATCGATGAGGGTTTTACAGATGCGTATCGGAGAGCTGGCAAAAAATAGTGGTTTAACCGTTGAAACACTGCGTTATTACGAAAAGCAGGGGGTGATCTCTGCGCCGCCGCGCACAGAGTCCGGGTATCGAGAATATCCGCCCGAGACCGTATATTTTCTTCACTTTGTTCAAAGCGCCAAATCGGTAGGTTTTTCCCTGAAAGAGTGCCGGAATTTACTGGGGATTTTTCATCACCGGGATGCCCATACCTGTGCGGAAGTGAAGCAGCTATCCGAGACTAAACTTGAGCAGTTAAATCAGCAGATGCAAAATTTGATGGCGATGCATCAAACCCTCAAAGCAATCTCTGATGCCTGTTGCGGTAGTAGTGAGTCCGCCGCCAATTGCGCCATTTTAAATCATCTTGAAGGGGCGGTCGTGTCATGATTTTTTTGCAGAATTTCCTGGAGCTTTCCCTTGAAGCAGCGCCCTGGCTGGTGTTTGGTCTAGTGCTTGGTGGGCTAGTGGGTAGTGTTATTCCCACCTCTTTTCTGGATCGTCATCTTAGCGGTGATGGCCTGGGGTCAATATTCAAAGCCACGATTATGGGAGCACCGCTACCGTTGTGTTCTTGCGGGGTGATCCCCGCCGCGTTGGGTCTGCGTAGAGCCGGAGCATCCAAACCGGCAACAGCGGCTTTTCTGGTTTCAACACCAGAGACAGGTGTTGATTCGATCTCGGTGACCTATGCGCTGCTGGGGCCAGTAATGGCTGTAGTCCGGCCAATTGCCGCACTGTTCTCAGCAATTACCACGGGTTTGTTAGTGGCGATATTTGATCGTGGTGATCAACGTTCAGATTCAGTGTCAGCAGTAGAAGAAAATACCTCATCCTGTTGCTCTTCAAAAAAGAAAGAAGAACCAGAAACCACAGAAAGTTGCTGTTCATCTTCCGGGGAGGCTGAGATACAGAAAAATGGAATCGCTAAAATAGTTTCCGATATTCAGAGCACGTTTATTGATCTGCTAAACAGTATTGGTAAGTGGTTGTTGATCGGTCTGGTATTTGCGGCGGCGGTACAAACCTTCCTGCCGACAGATTTTCTGGCCTCCTGGGGGCAGGGATTTATTGCGATGGGTGTGATGGTGTTGGTCGGTATCCCGATGTATATCTGTGCTACTGCTTCTACACCAATAGCAGCGGGACTGGTACTTGCGGGGGTTTCACCGGGTGTTGCACTTGTATTGTTGCTGACCGGCCCTGCAACCAATCTCTCAACCCTGGGTGTAATTTCACAGGAACTGGGTAAACGTAGCATGTGGCTTTATTTGCTGGGGGTGGCGAGTACGGCAATGGTAGCGGGCTGGTTGGTGAATGCGCTATTTACGCTTTATGAAATCGATATTCAGGCACAGGTTCATGGTTCGCATGTTGGCGTGCCAATCTGGATCCAGTGGGGTGCGTTGTTATTGTTGGTTATCGTGGCTCTGTACCAAAAAATAAAACCAGCCGTTACTTCTGCCTAACCCTTCAGGATTGGCATTACCCGGCAGGAAGGACGGGAGTTCATTTAACAGGATACCTGTGTAGAGCAATTGAATCTTTATGGCCGCTGGATTAGGCTGGGTTACAGAAAATCAGTATCGCCCGTCAATTTATCGCAGTGGTTAAAACGTACATAGAATAATAAAAATAGGTGATCTCATGAAAGAGCTTCAAGCTCAGATAGATGCGCAGATGGCGACTGTTGGCGCGCCGGTTGAATTATGGATCAACTGGATGATGATTATTTTTGCCTGCTCGATATTTTTTGTCTGGAAAAATAAAGAAGCACGCTGGGCCCTTGGCGCGATTCTCTTAACTATGCCAACAGCGATGTTAATTTTTAAACTGTGGGGCAACGTCCATCTATTTTCACTGGCCCATTTGTTGTGGTGGAGTCCGTTACTGGTATACCTGATCAAATCCTTTCTAAGTCAGGATAAATTCAAAAAATGGGGGCCGTTGAGAATATGGCACCACTTGTTGTGCGCTACGATCATGATCTCGTTACTGTTTGATGTCAGAGATGTTTATCTGGTGGTGACCGGCGTGAAGGCGATGCACTAAATACAGTTGATTTTTTGTGGATGAAGTTCCCACTATAAAAATAATAAAGGAACAGAATAGTGAAAATATTTATAACCGGAGCATCTGGGTTCGTTGGCGGTGCGGCTTTAAAAAGATTCAGCCCAGAACACCAGATTACCGCGATGTCGCGTTCAGATGAGAGCGATAAAAAGATTGAGGCTATTGGTGGTACACCTGTGCGCTGTCAGCTTGGTAGTGTTGATGTGGCCCATCTTGAAGGTTGCCATGTAGTCATTCATAGCGCAGCCTACATTGGCCCCTGGGGTTCATTGGGTCAATACTGGCAAAGTAATGTAGAGGGTACAGCGCAGCTATTGGAAGTGGCAAAAAAGGCAGGCGTGAAGCGGTTTATTCATATCGGCACTGAAGCCGGATGTTTTTATGGACAGCCGATGAAAGGCATTGACGAGACTTATCCTCTCACTACTAAATCACCCTATTATTACTCGCGCACCAAAGCGGAAGCGGAACGTAGAGTGATTGCCGCAAACGATCCAACTGCTAATTTTGAAACCCTGAGTTTACGGCCGCGCCTGATCTGGGGGCCGGGGGATCAAAGTGTATTGCCTGGAATTGCAGAGGCGGTTCGGCAAGATAAATTTATGTGGATCGGTGGCGGCGAAGCCCTGACAGCAAGTACCTACATCGATAACCTGGTCGATGCGATTGAGCTAGCGTTGGAAAAAGGTAGCGGTGGCGAAGCCTATTTTATTGTTGATCAACAAAGCCACTCCTTCCGCGAATTACTCAGCGGCATGCTGGAAACCCAAAACCTGACCGTGCCGGATAAATCTATTCCAACCTGGCTGGTTCGCGGTATGGCATTTACCATGGAAGCAATCTGGAAAACTTTTAGCCTTAAAAGTGATCCGCCGGTCACCCGCTTTGCCGCTGCCCTGATGTCAGTGGAATGCACTATCAATAGTGACAAGGCCGAACGGCAACTGGGTTATAAACCGGCGGTGACGATGGAACAGGGCTTTGAGGCGCTACGTAATATGAAATAGTGTAGTGGGCCTAACACCAGCTCGCATAGTTTTCATCCGGGGCTGACAGTATCTCTCTGACGTTGGCCTCAAGAATTTTATAGCCGACATTGCCGTATAACTTCTGGCGACCATTGTTCAGCACATAGGTTGGGCTTCCCTCCAGCCGGTAATGGTCACGGGCTTTCATATCCCTGTGCAATCCTGCGAAGGCTTCTCCATTGGTCATCTGCTCGATTAACAGATCCATTGGCAGCTTTAACTCTTCTGCAATTTCAAGTAATACGTCTTGTCTGGATATGTCGCGGCGGTGTTTGAAAAAAGCCTGTCGAGTTCGCCATACCAGTTCTTCAAATAACGAGTTCCCATTAAAGCCATCGTTCACTTGATCTGAGATGATCGATTTATCCTCCAACAACTGGGCTGATTTTAGAAAAAGGTGGCTGGTTAATGAGGTGGTTGGTTGAGTTACCTCCCAGAGCTCTTCACAAATTTCTATGTGTGGGAACTGTGCAGATATCTCCTGTACATGCTGGTTGAACCCTCCGTAACCTCCTCGATCTTTCCAGCCCTCTTCTATGCGATCTTTTACGCAGCCAAATACAGGGATGAAATGGTGGTGGAGCTGAACCTGTGAGCCGAACTGTTTTTTTAACTCATCGACCCGTGCCTGGGAAACATGCGCCCAGACACATAAAACATCACTAAAATAGTCAATCTGAATTGTTTTCTCAGTCATCGGTTTTAAACTCGTTTTCTATTTTTTGAGTGGAAAAATACTATCGGTCTGAGCCCATTAAGGTCGTTTTCAGAGAGCAGGCCCTGACTAATGATCGCTATCCATTACTGTGGTGTCAGATCTATTCGAGGTCAAATAGAGCCATATAAACCCGGAGAGTCCGGCTACTATTGAGGCCAGCAAAATTCCGGTTTTGGCGACCAACAGATCCTCGGCCTGTTGAGCAAATCCCAGTTCCGCGATGAAGATCGACATCGTGAAACCGATACCTCCCATCAGCGCTACACCAATAATATGTTTGAAGTTCATATCATCCGGTAGTCTGGTCAGCCCCAGCTTTACCGCTATCCAGCAAAAACCGGCAATGCCCAATAATTTTCCGCCAACCAGGCCAGCGATAATACCCATCGAAACCGGATGCATAACCGTGCTTCCAAAGGATTCCCAGTCGATAGGAATACCAGCGTTGGCGAGTGAGAATATCGGTATTACAAGGTAGGCAGAGGGCAGGTGCATTTTATGCTCAAGGACTTGAGCCGGTGCCTGTACCCGTTGAACACCATGGCCCAGCGCCTGTATACGCGTGCGCAGCAGGCCATCGGTAAGAATGCTGGTGTGATCTATGTAGGAAGCTCTGATTTTGTCCACGATCTCGTTTACGAATGACAGGAATCGCTTAGGGTCATATTTTGGCTGCATGGGGATGGTGAATGCCAGCATTATGCCTGCAATAGTGGCGTGTATGCCGCTATTTAATGTGGCTACCCACAGTATCGTACCTAATAGAACGTAGGGGAGTGGTTGGCGTATGCCACCCAGATTCATAGCAACCAGCAGTAACAAAATGCCAGCCGCTGTAATGAGAGGAATGGTATGGATGGTATCGGTATAAAAAAGTGCGATTACCAAAACCGCGCCAAGATCGTCCACTATGGCCAGAGCGACCAGGAAAGTCAGTAAGCTAGCAGGGATACGATTACCCAGCAGTGCAAGCGCACCCAGCGCAAAGGCGATATCCGTTGCCATTGGGATGCCCCAGCCATCCTGGGTGTGTCCATCGGGATTAATAGCGATGTAGATAACAACCGGTACGATCATGCCGCCTAGCGCTGCAGTAATCGGTAATATTGCCTGTCTTGGGTCGGCTAGCTCACCGACCAGAATCTCCCGTTTAAGCTCCAGTCCGATCACGAAAAAGAACATCGCCATCAATCCATCATTGATCCAGTGATGTAACGACATGGAGAGTTCAAATCCGGGCACTCCAATCGTGAAGTACATCTCCAGTATATGATGGTAATCTTCACTCCAGTCGCTGTTTGCGATGACCAGCGCAATTAGGCCGCAAAGCATAAGCAGCACGCCACTGGTGGTCTGGCGGTGGATGAATTCGTCCAGTGGTGATAGCACCGCATCGAATGCTGCTTCCCAGGGGGCGATGTATTCTTTTCCAGATGGTTTGTTCATGGGTTGCCTCAATGAGTATTAGAGATCACTATGTAGCATAATAAAGTACAGCAGGGTTTTAGAGAATGAGCAAAGAGTTTTTTGCGCGGATTAAAATGGTTTTTCCCGCGCTCTGTTTGATGCTGAGTTTTACCGGTGCGAGCCTGACCCGGGCCGATAGCACTGAGCTGGATAAATTACTGCAGCTCGTGGATCTACGTTTACAGGTGATGGACGATGTGGCGCTGTACAAATTTGCCCATGGTATTCCAATCGAAAACAAAAAGCGCGAGCAAGTAGTATTGGCTAGCGCGGTTGCGAACGCCGGTAAAAACCACCTGAAACCTGCCTCGGTCGAGGCTTTTTTCAGTTTGCAGATACAGTTAGCCAAGCAGGTTCAAAGTGGCTGGACTAAGCAATGGAGAGCCGAGGGGAAAAAACCACAGGATATCAGCAGCGATATCCCTGATCTTAAAACCGATATCCGCCCAAAACTGATTAGCCTTGGTGGGCGCATTGTGCAGCAATTTCCCCTGGCGTTGCCGGTACTTCACGATCCTCAACAGCTTGAACAGAATCGCCGAAAAATTGAACAGGCGATCAACAGCCCCTTTATCTCTACAGTAATGAAGCACAAATTGCTCGATGCGATGGCTATGGTGCAGGCGGAATCGTCGGCCTCACAAAACCAGCTCAGCCGGATCTTGCAACTTGGTGTACTGCGAGTGGGTACCACCGGTGATTACAGGCCTTTCAGCTTTATCGAATCAACCGATAGCGATACTCCTGGTTTTGTCGGTATCGATATTGATATGGCGAAGGATCTTGCTGATAGTCTGGGGGTGAAACTACAGCTGGTTAAAACATCCTGGCCCACGTTGATGGCTGACCTGGCGGCTGATCGATTCGATGTTGGAATGAGCGGCATCAGTCGATCGCTAAAGCGCAGACGGACCGCATTCTTTTCTGACCAGTATTTTATTGGCGGAAAAACTGCGATTGGTCGCTGTGATGCGATAGCTAAACTGGATAGTCTTGAGAAGATTGATCAGCCCTCTACGCGGGTAATCGTAAACCCCGGTGGTACCAATCAGAAATTTGTTCAGAGCAATATCAAAAACGCCAGGGTAACGGTCTATCCCGATAACACCACTATTTTTGAGCAGATTAGGGTTGGTTATGCAGATGTGATGATCACCGACAATATCGAGGTGAAGCTGCAACAGCGGCTACACCCGGAGCTGTGTGCGACCATGCCGGGTAAACTATTTACCTATTCCGAGAAAGGCTATCTGCTACCGCAGGATATTTCTCTGAAGCAGTATCTTGATGGCTGGCTGCAACAGGTAAAACGTAATGGCAAACTGGAAGCGGCCTTTGCCAGGTATCTTGAATAAACGATCCTTTAACTGACATGGCTCCTGTGGGCTATAGCGATATTTCATGTACACTGGACTCATCATTACGTAAGGAGATCTATTGATGCCATACAGCCCAGAATTGACCGCAGAGCTGAATATACTGACGCAATTTAATCTTGATACCACTCAGGAAGGTGTCAAAGTACATGGCTCTGCCGGACCCAAAGCAGTTGCCGCCGCACAGCGGCTATTCGACAAGGGTATTACCAGCCAACCCGATGGAGGTTACCTTACCGAGTTAGGCCGTACTGCCGCTGAGCATGCGCAGAATTTATTGTTAATACTGAAAGAGTAAACCCCTGGTTTTAATTGGCCAGGATCAGAGCGAGAGTTCAGCGCACTCCCTGTGTCGAAAACAACCCACCAGATGATCGTTAACCATACCTAATGCTTGCATATGCGCATAGCAGATGGTTGAGCCAAAAAACCGAAAGCCGCGCTTCTTCATATCTTTGCTGATGGTATCGGACAGGGGGGTGGTGGCAGGCACCTCATCACCCCTTTTCCAATGATTTTGTGTTGGCTTTCCGTCACAAAACCCCCACATATAATTCGCAAAACTGCCGTGACTTTCCTGAAGGTCGAGGAATAGTTTTGCATTGCTGATAGCCGCTTCTATTTTTAACCGGTTCCGGACAATACCCGCATCCCCCATCAGTCGTTCAACGCTTCGTGAATTGAAACGAGCCACTTTTTCAGCATTAAAATCTGCGAAGGCTTTTCGATAATTGTCTCGTTTTTTCAGAATGGTAATCCACGAAAGCCCCGCCTGGGCGCTTTCAAGAATTAAAAATTCAAACAACTTTTTATCGTCGTAACAGGGTACGCCCCATTCGGTATCGTGGTAATCCAGATAGAGTGGTGTGCTGGTTCCCCAGCTGCAACGGGTCGGCTCGATCATCAGGTTTATTCGAAAACCTCTTCAAGGAAGTTGATAAGGCTGGTCCAGGATCGTCGATCCGCAAGTGCGCTATAGGCCATTCCCATTTCAGGGCTAGCGGCGGAGGGATTGGTAAAGGCATGTGCGGTATTTCCGTAGGCATGAATCTGCCAGTCAGCACCAGCGTTGCTGAGCTCCTCCTGCAATGCGATCACGCTATCGGTGGGCACCATTGGGTCGTCATTACCGTGCAGACAAAGTACTTTGGCAGTGATTTTATTGCCTTCGGTATTTCCCGGAGCATTGAAAAGCCCATGAAAACTGATTGCGGCAAGAATATCGTTGTTGGTTCTCGCCAGATCAAGTGAACACAGGCCACCAAAGCAGTAGCCCATGCTGGCAATCTTACTGGTATCGGTTTCCGGTTGTTGGCTAGCAGCAGACAATGCCGCAAGCATACGTTGCTGAAGCACAGCACGATCATCCATAAATGGCTGCATCAATGCCGCATTCTGTTCCGGATCGTCTCCGCCCTTTCCCTTGCCGTACATATCCAGCGCAAAGGTGACGTAACCATATCCCGCCAGTTTTTCCGCACGTTGGTTTTCAAAATCACTACGGCCTGCCCAGGTGTGGCCAATGATCACGCAGGGTCGTGGGCTGGAGATGGTATCATCGTATGCAAGATATCCTTCGAGCAGGGTATCACCATCTTTGTATTCGACCAGTCGATGTTGAATTGCCATGTTTGATTGCTCCGTTTGTTGTTATGTCCAGTAGTATCTCTGAACTGCAGGTATAAAGCGTATGAAAAGAAAGCTTCGGTAATTCAAACATGTTTTTGGCATCATGTGGAACCCCTGTTCGATAGCATCGGATGCATGAACTATGATTACTATTGCGATAAGCCAGGTGTGGCTTTCGGGTGGCGCTAGTCTTTTTAAATTAGGAGATTCAAATGAAAGTAACAGGTTACTTAAGTGTTTTTTGTCTATTGATAGGCATATCTATGCCATCTTTTTCCGAGCCGGCAACTCAATCAAGCGTGAAGCAATTGATGCAAAAAGTGGGGGCTGGGGATATGTCGGTGCAGATGATGAATCAAATGATTCCGGCACTAAAACAGATGATCCCTGATGCGCCGGAAAAGTTCTGGACCGATTTTGTATCTGAACTTGATGCTGGAGAAATGGAAGATTTGATAATACCTGTTTACCAGAAATATCTGACTGAAGAAGACGTTGTCGCGATAAATTCATTTTACGATTCACCCGCGGGCATGAAATTGATTAGTGTGCAGCCAAAGATCATGCAAGAGTCGATGATTATTGGACAGCAATGGGGTCAGGAGATAGCCGCTCGAGTCATCGCCAAGTATCAAGCGCAACAAACAATGGAAAACAATAAGTCCGGGCAATTAAAGAGCGAGTAGGTCTGAGCTTGATGACAAGTAAACCGGGTAAGCCGTAGCGGTTCTTATCGTTTTACTAGTTGGACAGCTATTTGAATAACTGTTTTGATAATTATGAAAATTCAAAGATTGCCGGTGTATCTGCTGTTGTTGTTTATTCCATCCATCGGGTTGGCTGATCTACTTGTGAAACAGCCCTGGGTTGCAGCACCGCCACCAGGCAGTCAGGTATTGGCGGCGTATATGGTGTTGGAAAACAAGGATGATCATGACCGTACTCTGGTTTCAGTGGACTCTGGTCAATTCAAAGAGGTTCAGATACACAGCTCTACAATGAAAGATGGCATGATGTTGATGGAACATCTGTCTTTTATCACTATACCCGCCGATGATGCGGTCGAACTGTCGTCCGGTGGCTTGCATATGATGCTGATGAATCCGCAGCGCTACTTTAAAGCGGGCGATACCATAGAACTGGATTTGAATTTTAAAGATGGTTCAGTGGTAAAAGTTCTGGTACCAGTTAAACCAAGATAGAAAGCACAATAGAGAGAAAGGTAGTTTGAACCTATGAGTGGTGGAAACCGTAAAGTGGCAATATTTCGATATGTGTTGGTTGTGGTGTTGTCGGGAGCGATGGGTTTTGGTGCCTATCTGTGGCAGACAAACCGTGAGCCGGTTGCGCCGGAACTCGAACAGGCATTCTTTATTGAACCCGCTCGCCCGATTGTCTGGAACCAGCTTGTTGCCCATGATGGCAGCGCATACACCCCTCAAAACCTGAAAGGGAAATGGTCCTATCTGTATATGGGCTATCGTTCCTGCCCCGATGCCTGCCCGGTGGCACTGGGGGTTCTCAGTAAAGTTTCCAAACGCCTGGCGGAACTGAATTTATCTGAAGATCAACAGCCGCAGTACCTGTTTCTATCCGTTGATCCGGCACGGGATACGCCTGAATTGTTAGCGGAATATGTGGCCTTTTTTGGTAAACGGTTTATTGGTGTTACCGGAAAAGATATTGAACTAAAAGCAGTAGCAGCCCAGTTAGGCGGTATTTTTTATGTGCCAGAGGATCCCAAACCGGAGAATTATGAAGTAGGGCACAGCGACAGCATCTATCTGATGAATCCCGAAGGCCAGCTACGGGTGATTTCTCGGCCACCCCATGACAAGGAAACAATTGTTCGCAACCATCTTGAGTTGCTGGACTGACTTTATTTCATAAATTCGTATCGTGTTGGTCTGGATTTCTATCCCCGCGTACCGGTAATCTTCCAGTTCCCTTCGGCTTCGCTCAGGGGACGTATAGCGGTGATACCTGCTCCCTGAGCGGAGCCGAAGGGAAGACAGGAAGCCGAATAATAGTTGATATGTTCGTGGTTTATCCCCAGTTATTCTCTCGTGCCTCGTCGAGTTGCGGTGTTCTTAACACTTCGCACGCAGCGTTCACAAATACAGGATTCGTTACGTAGCTCCTCCGGCACCTGTTCCAGTAATATCTCCGAAAATTCTATGTCATCCGCCATACACCAGCAGGGAGATTGATCCTGCTCCAGTCCGCAGTGATTGGGTTTTTCGCAGATCGGGCAGGTGGTTTTGTAGGATTGAATCATGATAAATTTTGTGTGGTATCAAAAGGCTCAAAGTGTTCATCGATCCATTCGTCGGGTACATCAGCAATCGAGCTGTGTTGCCAGTTTGGATTTTTATCTTTATCGACTAACAAGGCTCTTACCCCTTCACGGAAATCCGGATGGGCAACACACTGCATCACCATATTGAGTTCCATTTCAAAAATTTCAGCGAGGGTTTTTTCCCTGCCGCGCTGCAGTTGTTGGTAAACCAGATGTGCAGTGGCAGGGCAGCCATTTTCTAACGCATCGATTGCGCTGTGCCACCAGTTTTTGTCTGCATTGTTTTTGGTTTCTGATCTGGACTGAAGTAGCTTGTCAGCGATCTTCACCAAACTACTGCCGTGGGTAAGCTGCTGTATTTGAGTCAGATGAATTTGTAAATTACCTGGGGCTAAGGTGGTGCCGATATCTGCATTATTTAATATGTTCGCGATGATTTTATGGTTTGTAGCAAAGTCTGATTGCCAGGGGCTATCTTCCAATTCCTTTAGTATTCGAGCCTTATCGCCATGGGCCAACATATAGTCTGCTAACCCGCTGAATAATGCATCGGTGCCTTGCATACGTGCACCGGTTAGCCCGACAAACAGTCCACAGCCCTCCGGCATACGGTTAAGAAACCAGCTTCCGCCTACATCCGGAAACAGGCCGATTCCAATCTCCGGCATTGCCAGTGTGGATTCAGGTGTCACGATACGGTGACTGGCTCCCACCATGAGCCCTACGCCGCCACCCATTACAATTCCATGTCCCCAAACAATAATCGGTTTTTCGTAATTGTGAATGAGCTGGTCTAGTTGATACTCTTCACTAAAAAATTCCAGTGCCATTGGGTTGGGTGTGACAGCATCATCAGAGATCATGCTGTCATAGAGTTGCCGAATATTCCCGCCTGAACACAATCCGCGCTCAGAGGAAGAGTGCAAAAATACCGCAACCAGATCCTGATCCTGTTGCCAGCTCAGCAGACAAGGGTAGATTGCTCGGATCATCTCCAGGCTCAGGGCGTTGATAGTTCTGGGGTCGTTAAGTGTGATTACACCAATACGTTTTCCGTTTGTTGCCTGAATCTCTTCAGTTAGTATTTTGTCTGTCATTGTTGCGATCCTGGAAAGCGTGAACGGTTTAAGAACAGTCGGTGATTCTAATAGGTAACATCAGGTAGGTATATGGATTCGTTGCGGGATGACCTCAATGAATATAGAAGATAATGATATCCCGGGAATCAATGCTGGATTTTGCCTATCAGATGAGTAAAGTTGCCTTACTGATTGGATACTAATAAAAGGAAACGATATGAAAATCGCATTGATCTGTATTGCATTATTGGGGGCGTTGGTTATTGGACTTGGCTTGTATGTCACCATCTGTCGGGGTAAAACCAAGACGATTACGGGTACCATTGAGGACCCGGATAATATTCTAAACAAGGCGATGCGTGCCCATGGCAATACCGTTGAGTTTGCACCTGTGCTTGCTCTGCTAATTTATGTGCTGGGTATGATGCATCCCGATACGTGGGTGGTCTGGTGCATGATGTTAGTAACCGCATCTCGGTACTTGATTGTAGTGGGATTGATTTTTCCGCAAACTATGGCAAAACCGAATCTGATGAGGTTTATCGGTGCACTGGGAACCTATCTGGGTGGAGCTGCTCTTTGTGTTGCGTTGGTACTGAAGGTATTGTGAAAGAACGTTGCGTAGTAGTGATTTGATATATGTAACATCGCTAAAATAAAAAAGGGGAATCCAGTGCTGTACTGGATTCCCCTTTTTTATTCCACCCTATTCCATTCTTTTCGGATCAGGAGGGCAGGAAGTCTATTGGATAGTTTACCCGTGTTACGCTGACATCCTTCTCACCAAAGGAGAACATTTTGACTCGAGTGATCAGCTTGCGTTCAAGTTTTGAATGATTCAGTTCACTACTGACAATCTGACAAGCTGACACAATGCCTGATGGTTCTATTACAAGCTCGAGTACAACCTTACCCTGAAGCCCAGGATCTTTTCGAATCGCTCTATTATACAAGGCATAAATGGCGCCTTTGTTGCGATCAAATATTTTCCTGACCTCTTCAATACTTCTTGATTTTGAGGCGCTTGCCGAACCTTCGTTGTTGTCGGCCAGGTGTGTTGATTCAGTTGATTCAATGCTACTAAATACCGCAGTACTTTGGTGCGCTGACAGGGTGTTATTGCCGGTCGCACCGCTGAGATCCGCGGTACGGATTCCTCCGCTGCCTTTTAACTGTTTCGCGCCAATCAGGTTACGTGATTTTTTTTCCGCCTTTGCGCCAGAGTTGTTTAGTCGCTGATTGGAAAGCTGAGTTGGTTTTACCTGTTGGCGCATCGCCATCAGGTCATCCTGAAAAGCAAGTAATCCAGCAGCAGCGGCTTTCTTTTTGGCCTGGGAAACCGTCTGCTTAGGTTTCTGCTTAACCGTCGGCTTTTTAACTTTAGCGACCTTTTTTTCTGGTTCCTTTTTCGGTTTTAATTTATCTTTCTCTTCAGGCTTTTTTTCGGGTTTTTTTGCAACTACTTTTGGTGGAGGCGGCGCTATTTTTTTTCGCTTGATAATGACACGGGCCAGATGCTCTGGTAATTTTTCTGCCTGTTCACGTTTGATCTCGGGCACGGTCAAAAAGGGAACCGCCAGGCTGATCACCAGCAGAAAGGCAACAAGCCCAGCCAGTATTTTATGAAACTGTGGATCTCCACCATTGGTCGAGGACCAGGGCAAGGAGTCATCATTTATGTATGTGCTGGTCGTCAAGGTGCTATACCTCAGGTGCAGCGGTTTGCTTGTTAGCGGTTTTGGTCACCGCAAGGGATATATCGGTGTAACTCGCATCCGCACAGGTAGTCATTACCTGTTTAAGCAGCTGGTAAGGGATGTCATGATTCCCCATTATGGTCACCGCACGCTCAGGCATATCGGGATCTTTGATCGATGAGCGTGATGCATGGTGATTTAACTCTTTTGAGAGCGCAGCGATGGTTTCATCCTCTTTATCAATACTATT
The DNA here is from genome assembly GCA_019090315.1 of Pseudomonadales bacterium. Lineage (GTDB taxonomy): Bacteria > Pseudomonadota > Gammaproteobacteria > Pseudomonadales > JAHRWD01 > JAHRWD01. Next base: position 17,527 of record JAHRWD010000087.1, on the reverse strand, counting down.
GAGCCCAGTCACCTTACGTCCCTGGACGATGATGTCCTGATCGCTGATTAGAATCATGATCGTTTCTGACGGCCTGCGCTCAGCAACTGATTCCGGAAGCTTTATCGAATCATTCTGTTGCAAAATCTCAACATCCGATGAATTAACCATCAGAAAGAAAACCAGAATCGTAAATATATCCATTAACGAAACCAGATTGAGGGTAGGACTACCCTTCATTCTGCGGACTCGTTTATCCATTCGTTTAGCGCGAACTGACTGTTTCACAGGTTGTTTACACTCGCAATATGGGGTGGTTCCATTGGTGCATCACCCAGTGCTATTTCCGGGAAAAGCTCGGCATTTACAACGGATGCAGCGATCACCGCCTGGAATGAACGTACACTGTCCATGAGCGTGACGATCTCCTGATAAGAGGTAGATTTCATCGCTAGCAGTGAGATATCCTTTTTTTGAATCCCTTTTTCGCCCAACTGTCTTTTTACCTGTTGTAAAAATGTAGAGAGGGTTTTCAAATCCCGACTACCTTCAATATTTGGGATCTCCCGAAGCAGAACACCGGTTGGATAGTTGACCACCAGGCGATTGGTTTCCATTACAACTTCAAGCTGTTTTTCGTGACCAGCCAGCTCGGACTCAATGGCGGAGCGCGGTAGCTTCAGCTCGATTACCGTGATCTGGGAAAAAACCATTCCCAGCAGCAGTACCGGTACCAGAACGATCATCAGGTTCATAAAAGCTGTGATATCCAGCTCAGCGTCCTGATGGCCCTTATGGCGGGTTTGTCGTTTGGCGTACATTAGGCTTTATCAGCTGCGCGGGTTTTTGCAGGAGTCATACGGCTTCCGCCCGACAACATATTCATAAACTTGACGCCGGCCATCTCAAAACTATCAACGATTTCAGCAGTTTTAGTTTGCAGAAGCGCATGGGTCAGCAGCAGTGGTATCGCAGTGATAAGGCCAAACGCGGTGGTATTCATCGCTACAGAGATACTCTGTGAAAGAAGAGACGCTTTTTCCGATGGGTCTGCATTTGCAACCGCGGTAAATGCGGCAATAAGACCGATAATCGTGCCTAGCAGTCCAAGCAGTGTGGCGACATTGGCGAGAGTGGCGAGATACTGGGTACGCTTCTCCAAAGGTGGTAGCGCTTCCATTACGCTTTCCTCCATCGCATATTCAACATCTTCACGTCGCGGGCTTTGGTTTACTCGAAAAATACCTGCTGCGATGATCTTGGCCAGAGGCGCGTTCATAGATCTTGCTGATTGCAGGGCGGAGTTGTATTCGTTTTTCTTAAGTAAAGGCATCAGGGATTGAAATGCCTTTTTGTTGGTGATCTTTGCGCGCGTTAAAAACAAGTAGCGTTCCAGGGCGATTGCGAGCCCAAAGGTAAGCACTATCGCAATGGGGTACATGAATAGCCCACCATCTTGAAAGAAGCGTACGATCGTATTGAAGATGTCCATAACCAAAGTCTCAGGAAATATTTAAAAAATCAGGCAGAAATTAATTGGATTCAGATCTGCTTAAAAGTTGTACCTTTTTATAGTAGTTGAATTCTCGCGATATGGTCTGGGGATCCACCGGTTTGAGAACTCCATCAACATTTACCGTAGGAGTAATAGACTGGGATAAAAAATCGGATCGGTTTGGCTGCCCCCAGGGAACAATATATAGAATACCGGGTTGTTCCTGATTGCCAAGAATCTGAGAGCTTTCAAGCTGGATTAGTTGCTCTTCGGCGAGCAAGACATGGCTGGTGATGAGCAGAGCAAAACCAGTCGCCAAGATTTTTTTAGGCAGGGACATTGGATAAGTCATATCGTTATTCTCCAGCGATTCTGCATTTTTCTGATATAGCCCAGCCGCTATCCTGCATGATTATTTGCTTGCCTGTTTTGAGCCTTGATACGGTTTTCAATATCGATAATCCAGCCCCTGAGAGCCGGGTCAGGTTCTTGCAATAACTGCTTATACTGCTGGTAGTGGGCGAGTGCCTGGGGTAGTTTTCCCATATAAAGATCGTAGAGTATCGCCATGTTTTTATGCAGATTGGCGCTACTGTCATCAATGTTTTTTGCTTTAAGGTAATGTGTTTCGGCACCTGAAAAATTGCCCTGTTTGCGATACACAATAGCCAACTGATTGTGCCCTTCGAAGCTGGAAGAGTTGACGGATACTGCCTTTTTGAATAATGCTTCTGCATCATCCAATTGTTGACGTTTCAGATGAATCAGACCGAGATTGATGTAGGGGCCAGAGTAGGTCGGATACTCTACGGTCAACGCAGAAAATCCCTGGTATGCCTGCTCGATGTTGTCAGTCTGCATGTAGTGAATGGCTGCTTTGTACTGCGATTGAAGCTGCGATGGTATGGCGGGCGTAGCTGCAGTAACTGATGCATCTTTGGAAGGGGTCGCGCTACAGCCCGCCAGAAACAATATGCCGGTGACGATGGCACACAAAATGGCTCTGTGACCAGGGATCCTGGCGGAGTTATAATTAGAATAGTTCATGGCTATAGGTAATCACTGATTCATGTTTGTTGTAGCGGGCGGGCAGTAACTCAGATAGGGATTCAAAACTACTTTTAACTCCCTTGTCGTAAATTCCAACCCATGATTTTTGTACATTGCTTTCATGAAGTGCAATGGCTTCCTCTTCAAACGGATACGCTTGCTCTTCCAGTAGCATTTCATACTGTTCCAGTTCCAGTTCGTTCAAATTTGCAGGCCGTTGGGATGCCATCAGGTCAGCACTCAATTGCTGATAAATGGCGGCCATTTTGAAGCTGGCAATGGTTGAAAACTCAGCCACCTGGTATTCCAGTACCCGGTTGTATTGCTCAATTGTTTTATCAAAAGATTTTTTCTTTTTCTTGATCGATTTGCTAAGCGGGAGCGTAAGTTTTATCTGTTCAAAACCGACCCGCGAGTCCTCTGCAAATACCAGTGAAGCCTGTGCCGCTAAATAACGCGAGCGATCCGTTCGTTTTGCTTTAGGCGTTGAGCTATCCAGTGTGATGATCTTGTTGAGCCAGTAGCGTCGTTTTGAATCTGCGTTGTCCGCGTGGTAGAGCTGTTCAAGCCGATGCCGTGACTCCAGTGCATCATCCAGTGGTATTGGATAAGCATGGGCGTATTGCTTGTAGTAACGGATTGCCTGGTCTGGGCTGTTGGCTTTTTCGTAGGTCTGGGCCGCTAAAAATAGCGTGGCACGTTTTTCATCGGCAGTTTTACTGTTGTTTGATAGTTTGATCAATTCATCTGCAGCCTCTGGCCAGCGTTCCAGGTTTTGTAGTGCGGTGATTAGCAGGTGAGGGGTGTTGGCGTTAAGTGGATTATTTGGAAAACGTGTACGGAAATCCAGTATCTGATCTACCGCCGGGTTCCACTGCTCTGTGGCTGTCATTTGAACGATGACATCATACTGAGCGGAGGAACGGATGGTTGAATCTGGAGCGAGAGCAATAATACGCAAGAAATGATCGGTCGCCTGCTGTGAATCACCTAGCGCGTTTGCTTGCTCAGCCTGTTTATAGATTGATGCGGCAAACTGTTCATTTAACTCTCTGTATTCTTTTTGTTGTTGCTGAGTAGGATTTTTATACTTGGCAGCATCTCTTAGTTGTAGGTAAGCGGCCTCGGATTCGGCGTATCGTTGTAGTGCAAACAGGCTGTGGGCGGTGATCAGTTGTGCGGTTTTGATCTGGCTGGGTTGAGCATCCTCCAGCGGGCGAGCCAGAAGTCGGGCGGCAGTATCGATCGATTCCTGGTAGCGGTTCTGAGTAAATAGCTCTTCAATGGTTATGGTGAGAATTGAAGAGATCCGACTGTCATCACGGAATCGCTCGGAAAACCGTAGTTGGGATTCAATTTTCAGGCTGAGAGTCTGATTGTATTGTTCAATCTGCTCGGCTGGAATGCCGGACAATAATTTTTGATAGCTATGAACCGCGCCATAACCTGCATCGGCCGAGTGTTTTTCAACCGGGTATTGATAGGCGGACTGCTCGTAAGCCCGAATGGCGGCTGAATACTGATTGGTCTGATAGAGGGTTTCCGCCAGAAAATAGTAAGCTTCCGGTGTGGCTGGGTCAGTAGGAAACAGCAGCACATAGCGACCGTAGTAGTAGGTGGCTTTCTGGTATTCACCCGCTCTTTTTGATCGGTCTTTGGCCTTCTGTGCGGTTGCATGGTAGTGCGTGGCTAGCTCATGGGTGTATTGTTTCAGCCGGATATGAGTCTCATGCTGATTATTGATTAGCCATAGTGTGGGTCCATCCGCAGCGAAGTTTTCCAGGTTGCCATACTGGGTGACAAACGCCTGCTTTTCCTTGAATGCCAGATCGAGAAACGATCCAGCCTTATACGCATCAATCTTTCGACCAAAATAGATCGCGGCATATTCAGTGTTTGGGTACTGGTCAATGTATGCTTGATAAGTACTTGTGCTATCAAGATATCGCTTCTTTTCCAGATGCTCTGTGGCAAGCCGGCTGTAAAGCAGATGCTCATATTGCCGACTACCGGTCTTGTGGAATAGTGATTTTATCGAATCAGCGCCATCTCGTTCTGTGAAGATCCAGCTCATCACGCGCATGACATCGCCAAGTTGTTGCTGTCTCGACAGGTCTATTTCCGCTGGCGGTGTTTGATCTTTATAGCTGTAATCCAGCAGGGTAATGTAGGTATCGAGTGTCGCGTCGTAGAGCTCCTGCTTAAACTGACTCCAGCCCAGCATATAGAGTGAGTTTTTATAAAAACTGGATGCGTCGGGATGTTTTACAACAGACTGGTACGCATCTTCTGCTGCCAGATATTGCGTATCGGAAAATAGATATTCAGCGGTACGGAACTGTGCCTCAACCCAATGTACTGAATCCGGATATTGTTCGGTCAGTATCGCGAGGGTAGCGATCGCTTCCTCCAGCTGCATGTTGAGTTCATACGCTTTTGACAGCTGGTAGAGCAGTTCATCGTTTTCAGGTCGATCGGGATAGGCAGCAAGCAGCGCAATATAGGCCGCAATGGTGTCCGCGTACAAACTACTGTTGTATAGCTGTCCCTGTCCACTCGGTTGCGATGGATTGGCGATATCAGGGTTGCTTTCATCCGTTTCAAGCTCAGCATCCCAATTATCGCTCTTGACCATCTCCAGCTCGGCCAGGCGTTGCTGTAAATTTACCGTGATTTCCGGATCATCCGATAAAAGAAGAAGCTTCTGGTAATTGGTAACAATATCTTTGTGTTTCGTTTTCGGTATAGGTTGCGGCACCGTAAACTGTGGGCCGCTCGGTTGCTCGGTTTTTTCCAGCAACATACCGCCAAGGCTATCCGGATCTACATCCGGTTTCTGTTCGAAGATTCCGCAGCCAGAAAGCCCTAACAGGCAGATGCATAGATATGAGCGATACCTGATCATTGCATCGTTACCCCTTGATAGATGGGTTCGATGTCAGATTGCATATCTGATTCGACAGGTGGTAGGTCAGATGGATCGGACGAGACGTCAGGGGCTTCGCCAGCCGGTTGATCTCTCTCCGTTGTTGCTTCCTGTTTCATGACTGGGCTATCCGTAAGTCTGGCGATAGCCAGATGACTGTGTACCAGGTAATTTCGAATCTCCTCCCGTTTTGTATTCAGTGCTATCAGGAATTTTTGCTGGATAAACTGTTCTTGCTGGCTGGTTAAGTATTCAGTTCTCACTATTGTTTGTTCGAGATCTAGCTTGATTTGAGCAACTTTCATCGAAACAGGATCAGAGTTGTTGTTGTATTGAGTGATAGTTACTTCGAGTTTTTGTTGGGTCTTCTCTGCGGATGCAAGTGACGCATTGATCTCCTTCAAGTTCTTTTCTGCTTGCCATATCCGCTCGGAATACGCTTCGGTTAAATTCCACAACAAGATGCCGTTAACGCGATCCAATCGCTCTTTGTAGCGGGCTTTTTTATCAGCATCGGTGATGGAGTCGAGGAGCTTATTGCCTTTCTGAATGCGCGCGAGGTAGTCGCTTTCATCTTCATCCGTCAATCGGTATATCGATTCATTTTTCTGGATCTCAGCAATTTGTTGTTCAAGCGCGGCAACTTTTTTGTCGGCCTCTACTTGCTGTAAATTTTCAATCTCTTTAGTGATTTGCGGTGTTATGGCGGCATGGCGTAGATCATTGGTTTCAACCAGATGTTGAAATGAGATCAGGTCTTCATGGCGTTTATTAATGGCTTTTTTAAGTTGATACAATTCAGCCAATGCGGTGAAATCCTTGTCGATTTTTTGTTGGGTTAGCAAGGTGCCAATCAGGATGGTTTCTTCCGTGACCGGAAGTTCCACTGGCTCGCGATGCCAGTCAGTCGCCGCACCTGCTTTGTATTTGTCCAGGAATCCAAATAGCTCACCGCTATTTACATGGGCTTTGGCATCATCCAGTTGAACCAGTACGTTGTTGTACTCCTTTACCGCGCTTTGGTAACGCGGTAACGCCAAGCCTGGATCATCCATTGATAAGTAGAGATACGGAATGGCTATACGTGTTTGTTGTGTCTGGGGGTGAAGAGCATAGTTCGTTTGCAGCATGTCCCATGACAGCAAAGCCTGCTGATAGTTTTGACTGTAGAGAGCCGCCCAGCCCTGCCCAAATAGCGCTTCGCTGGCATAGGGGCTATCGATCTTGATGCGATTATAATATTGAAATGCCTCGTCGTAACGCTCCCCCGTTGCGGAAATCTGTGCAGCAGCGAGATAGGCACGATCCTTCAGGAGTTTGATATCCAGTTGGTCGTTATCCATCTCTGTAATCTGTTCAAGATAATCGTAGGCTGCATCGCTATCGTTTCTATTTTGTTCCGCTATCGCCAGGTTGAATGAGGTATAGGCTTCCAGAATAGGGTCATCGTTATCATCGAGCAGGTCCAGTGCCTCTTCGATTCGACCATTATTGATATAAATATTGGCCTTCAAACGGCTGTATTTTTGCTGCAGTGAACGGGGTAGATCCTCGCCAATATATTGAACAGTTTGATACGCCTGGGGCCAGTCCTGCTTGTCGGCGTAGAGCTGGGTTAGATAAAACCAGGCAATGTCCTGTTGTACTCCACCCAGGGTATGGCTGGCAATATTATCGATAATCGCCCGTGCATGATTTTCCATGCCATAGACAAGCATGATGCCTGCTTCAAGTGTTTTCATGCTTTGAAGGCTGGCATCCGGTTGCAGAAGGTCCGCTTCGTACCTGTGCTGCGCTGCGCTGATCTCAATCAGTGCCTGAAAGTAGTTTCCCAGCTGATATTGGTAAAGAGCAGTACCAAATGTATGCCGCAGCTGTGTTTCGGCGATCTGGTTTCGTTCCTGTGCGAGAATTTCCTGTTCTGTAGGTTGTACGTCGGAATCGTCGTCCCCCATGGATATGCATACAACCCATAAAAGACAAAATTCATCTGCGTTGGCGGCTTGAGGTATACAGAAAGCCGATAGCAGGCACAGCATCAGAACAGACTGTTTTACACGGCTATACAAGGGTTGAATGGCATTATTCATGAATGAAACGGTCTGCCCTTACGATTCGATGACTGAAAATTCAGGTTGATAGCTGCCCTCTGAGGCGGAAATTTTTACTTCAATGGTTTTTTGACCGGTTTCCTTATTGAAGGTGAGAGTCGCAGCACGTTTGTACTCTCTTTTGTTGGGGCCGAATCCGATAAATACCGCCGTCAGTTCATGCTCTCCGGCACGCAAATTACCCATATAGAGTCGCTGTACGCCACCGCGCTGTAGTGCGTGAATCTGTCGATCGGTATACAAATACTGGGTGACAACCTCGTCATCAATTTTGAGTTTTACTGAATCAAGGCTGAAGGTATCGTCCGCATCAAATGCCAGTAGCACTGAAAGCTGGGTGTTGGCTGGAAACAGTAACTCCTCCTCCAGAATAAACAGGTCACGATTGAGTTTGATCAGCTGCTTCTTGAGGGATTCGATTTGAACCGCAAGGGGTTGTTCCGGTTCATCTGGCTGTTGCGCCGTAGCGGCATCGGCTGGCATTGCTTCGGCGGTTTGATCTGCTGAAGAAGAGGGCAGTGCAACGGGAGAGAGCGTCTTAGGTGTAGCATCTACGGCTGGCCCGGCTCCCTCGGTAAGTGGTTCAGACTCCGGTGCCGAAAAGGCGGGTGATGCGGCAAGAGACAGCGCTAGAAACAGCTGTGATAGCCACCGGCCTCGCTTTGATATGGTCACTTGAAAACCCCTCATACAATCCTCACATAGCTCAAAAATTAGCCCGTTATAAGGACTCTCTGTTAATGGTAGCTAGTGTTTGGATTTTTGGAGCGATTTATCACCAATATTGTGATGAATTACGGATAATTGCTATGGGACTAGCGATTGCCGGAACCGGCGGGCATGAACCCGGAGCTGTAGTGCATTTTCGAATGCTGATCAATCAGTATCGCTTCATACTCAGGCAGGCCTTCGATAAAAGCCAGGCCCCGCTCTATTCCTAGTATAAAAACCGTAGTTGATAGTGCATCCGTCATCACTCCCTCCGGGCCAATGACCGACGCACTCTGGAGTTTCCGCGCGGAATCACCTGTTTTAGGATTGATGATGTGGTGAAAGCGAATACCGTCCTCAATAAAAAAGCGCTCATAATCTCCGGAAGTCGAGATCGCAGCGTTGGACAGTGGCACTGCGGTTGCAAGCGCAGATCGGTTTCGTGGTGCCTGAATGCCCACCATCCAGTCCCTGCCACGGTGGTCGCCAAGGACACGACTATCACCCCCAGCGGTAACAATGGCGTGTTCAATGCCCTGATTGCGCAATATAGCGATACCACGATCTACTGCATATCCCTTTGCGATACCGCCGAGATCCAGTTTCACCCCATTGTGTTTAAAGGAAACAGAATGGGTATTGTCATCAAGCAGAATAGCGGTGTAATCGATCTTGTCGATCAACTGCTCAATCTGTTGCTCAGATGGTTTCTTTCCCGCACGGAAATCGTAGAGATAGCCCACAGATGAAAAGCTAATATCAAATATACCATCGCTAATATCGGATATATGCTTCGAGGTTTTTAACAGTTGAAAAAGCTCATCTGAAACCACAACAGGACGTTGGGCTGAATGCTGATTAATCTGACTAAGCTCACTTCCAGCAATCAGCGGACTCATGACCTCCTCAATGCGTCGGATCTCGGTAAATACCGCATCGCTGGCACGCTTCGCAAGGTTAGGATTCTCCTGCCATATTTCAACCCTGACTGCAGTTCCCATAATGGGCTGATGGTAGGTATTCCACTGGCAAAACCCCTGGCTGGATATCAGTAAAAGTACGCTGGTTAAAAATAGTCGTATTGAAAAAGAGATAGGGTTTTACCTGTAAATACTGAAGCTGATTAATTATCTGAATGATAGATCTTGTCGTATGTGTTTATTCACATGTGGGTATGAGTCTAGCCCACCTGAATGCATAACAGGCTTGTTAAAATTCGTCTAAATAGGGAGACAGAAAAGTAGATATTGCTTCGGGCATCATGTTTTCTGTAACCATGATGCCAGCGTTTTTCAGCATGGCTACACCTTTACCGTTGTTTCTAGGGTCAGGGTCGCGCATCGCAACATATACATGGCCAATTCCTCGGTTTATCAGCGCTTGAGCACAGGATGGTGTACGCCCGTGGAACGAGCACGGCTCTAGCGTTACGTAGGCAGATACATCACCAAGGGCTCCCGAGTATTGATCAAGCGCGTCGGCCTCTGCATGTGGCAACCCGGGTTCGCGAGTGTATCCACTCGCTATAACCACACCGTTTTTGACAAGGATGCAGCCAACCGGAGGATTAGGAAAGCAAGCGGGTAGTGCCTTTTTCGATTCCTCCAGTGCAAGCTCCATGAACTGGCTGTGTTGAACGGTATTCATGGATGGTCAGTGACTAGCAGTGACCAGTACAGCGGCAAGGTTAACCACGATAATGGTGTACGTATTGTCATGTTCAAACCCGTATTTGTTTCGTTACATCATCTCGCTAAACTGTATTTTCCAGCCGAGCGGTCAATTCATTCAGATCAACACCCTGGGTTACCAGGGGCGTACCTGAATAGAGATATACATCATAAGCTCCAGCTCCAAAAGCCAGCTCTCGAAAGGCCCTTTTTTCTATTTGGGTTAATCCGCCTTCCAGTTTTTCCATTGGTTGTAGGATGATCACAGGAGCAGGCCTGATAAGTGGACTCTTGTGTAATTTACGAACTATATGCTGAAGTAATTTTTCACCAACCTCGAAATCATTCAGGAGTACTCTCGGATGGCTAAAAGGGTTAACGACAACTGTATCTGAACGATTCGAAAACTCAGCACTATCCCGATCGCTATGACATTTTTTTGCCTCTGGATGTCATCTCGATTGCGACCAACAGCGTTTCATCAACTATATCATCAGAGTTTATCGTGACTGCTCGTATTCGGTGTTCCCAAATTTGGATATACATCGGTTTGCTGAGTTTGTTCCTTATCTTTTTTAGCAATGAATTCAAGATATTCCCTTCTAACTAATTCGGTGTCTCTCGTTTTGTGACTTGTTACTATTTCTGAAGCTCAGCCGCCAGGTTGTTAAAGTTTCGATCCAGATACCGAATTACATTTTCTAAAACCAATTTTATATCTTCTTTAGTCACTCGGTTTTTGCTGTATTTTAACGATATTTTGGGAGAGTACTGTATGCCACGAATAAGTACCTTTCCTGTCTCCGAATCAAGTAGTTCATATTCAAACAATAGAACCAAATCCTTTTCGCGGTCACCCAGTGCCAGCTGAGTCCCGAAAAATATCAACCGAATGGGAATAAGCTCCGTGAGTGACAAATCCTTTAGTTTTATTTTTGCCGAGGTGATGGCTGAGTGCAGGACCAGCACCTTCGGTCCTTTTCCAGTCGTCAGATTGATGCCTTTTTTAGCTGCGGTTGTCCTTAAAAGTTCATTGGTAGAGTTGCGCAGTTCAGAAAGCATATCTTTGCTGATTTGATTGCTGGACAGCGGTTTAGGATAAAAAACAAGTGGATCAATATATAGCTGGCTGTAATTATCGAGTGATAAGTTTTTTTCACGCCACTGCCAGGAAAGCGCATCTGAATCATTCTTTATAGGCGTAAGGCCCGAATAGTCTGATAGAAAACCATTTTTTTTCTCTGCCTTATAATTAGCCGTACTGCACGACGAAATTAGCGAAAAAATGCACAAAAAAATACTTGTACGTGCCAATATTGAAACTGATTTTTTGTGTTTTGGCATATCTTCCTCATTCTGTGAGATGAACCGGATGGGCGGGAAAAGCCAGTTTTCATAAACTAACAACAGATGTAATGATTATGTGAGGTCAGCTGTAAAGTATGCTTTATCCTAAATCGTTAAGAACCAGGATAAGTAGATGCCCTGTATACAGCTTGTTTGCGGGGGAAGAGTAACGTTGTCGGCGCAGCGATGCGAAAACTGATTCATTTAATTTATGGTGTGTTAAAGAATGGAGTACCGTTTGATGAGAAATTTGCTTGATTTTAAAGACGGTATCTTACCCCGTGTTGTGCTTCTTTTTTCATTGTCATTGTTGACGTTATTAGCCCATCATAATGCGCATGTAATCCTTGAAATTCACTTACAAATCTCGATGATTTGTTTGTATCCACGCTCGGTTGCAATGCCACACACGGTTGAGCCATCATCGGCTTTTGCATCGAGATTTGCTCCTTTCTCAATAAGAACAAGCGCCATGTCTAAATGATTATAGGAGACAGCAGATAGTAAAGGCGTGTAACCATTTGGAGCCTTAGCATTCACGTCCGCACCACCATTTATAAAATATTTAAGGGAGCGCATTTGCATTTCACGAAGGAACTGAGGGTATGAAACGGGTTTATTGTTTATTTTCATTGTCACCGACCATTGACTCTTGGGAACCTTATAGGTACATGCAATGTGCATAGGCGTAATACCATTTTTACTTTTGGCGTTTACGTCGGCTTTTCGTTCGATCATAATTCTTACAACACCATCATATGGCATTGCCAGGCGATAGCTTCCATCCAGACCGGGTCGTGAGGATAAATGAAGTGGGGTTAGGCCACGGACATCACGCGCATTGACTAGATTTGGATCTTGATCGAGAAGATATCTTACTGTTTCAGCATCGCCTATAACTGCGGCCTCTAGAATAGATTCACTTGTAATCGGCGGCATAGTCTTCTCTGGTTGTGTGGCCGTAGTGGCGCACCCAGTTATTATGATGAAGCAACTGAGAAGTAGATAAGAAATGAATTGATACATATTGTAATCCTCTTTTTTTTGGCTGTCCGATACAGCTACTTGTAATATGTAGCTAAATTTGTGATACAAAATGGGCCATTATTTCAGCTTTGGTCATCTCTTTTGTTTTGTTTGTAAAGCAGTAATAGCTGGGTCGCTGAACACTAAAATATTACATACTCTTTTCCAGTCCTTTCAAATTTGGAAACAGCCCCGCTGGCATGTTGTATTCACAAGATTCCTTCGGGATGTTTGAGTTTTTTAGTCGAGATAAAGCGATTTCTAAGTTATCAACTTTGATTGATAAATCAGACATCGCTGTGGCTGAACCATCCTCGGAAGCAATGCTAATTTGAATAGACATTTTTCATTTGAGCCATATGTATCCAACCATGATCCATTACAAGATCAAGACCAAAAATATTTTGTAGAAATTCTCTGCCTTTTCAGGGCTTGAAGCTTCAATATTTGCGACAATCCGTTTTACTTTCATTTTAGTTTCACCGAGATGCCTCTTTGCGCGCTAACGCCTCAATGCCCGGCTCAGCTTTGCTGCATCCGGCACCCTGGGTGTATAGCTAATTGAGTTGTTGGCCGCTCTCAATCTCCTTTGATTTTTGAATACAAAAAGGAATTTTAGGGGTCTTTCGTTGCTGCATTAATCCCTTCTGTTCACTATTCGACTTATTGTTGAATAGTGTTTTCCAAAATGATCCCCTATCTCCTTCAGGGTATAAGTTTCCGTCAAAAATGCCCGCTGTATCGCCTCTGTGCTATCAGGATACCTCTTCTGATAATAATTTATGGGTTTAGCGAGTGCGCGTGTTTGCAGTGCTGGAACGTCATCGAGACTCTCTTTTTCTTCAAGTGCCTTGAGGTGCTGATTGATAAGTGCGTCACTACCGAGGAACACTTGCTTTTGTAGATTGTCCCACAGGGAGGGAAGACCGATCCCTTCACGCACAAAGTCGATGTATTTTTCCCGCGACCGCTTACATCGTTTGCCGAACTGGCTCAATAGCCAGTCCGTTTCAAGCCAGACTGGCGCTTCAGTTTCCCCAATCGTTGCAGAATAACTGCTCCAGGGCCAGGCACCGACCTTTTTAACCATCCGTGCTCTTATGGGGTTTAACACTACATAGCGAGTTAACTCAAGCAAATAGCTTTCCTTGTCGACATGTATGGCTTTGTATCTGCCTTGAAAGAGGTGCCCTGTGTGAATGTGCCGACGATTGTAGTATTGGGCGTAGACGCCGTTCAGCTGGCGCATCCCTTTCGATAGATTGCCTTCAATGGTCTCAACCACCAGGTGATAGTGATTGTCCATAAGGCAATAGGCGTGCAAGCCAGTTTAGCGCTCACAGACGTCACCCAAAGTTTCAAGCCAACGCCTGGGATCACCGTCATCGTCATAAATGTCTTTGCGCTGATCACCACGTGACATCACGTGATAGATGGCGCCTACATATTCTAATCTTAGTGGTCTAGCCATTGGGGCAAGTTAGCATGATGGCTTTTATGTTGTAAGAAAAGATCTGACACCGTGTATGCGCAGGGTTTCAGGGACAATATTAGCCGCCAGAACTTCAATCATTGGTCAGTTGTCTGACCGAGGTTTAAAGCAGGCTTTTTGAAGCGCAGGGTCATGCGATCACTCTCACCAATGGCCAGGTATTTTTCACGATCTATATCTTTCATACGCAGGGTGGGTGGCAATGTCCAAACACCTTTGGGATGGTCGGCGCTGTCTTTTGGGTTGGCGTTGACTTCACTCTTTGCATCGAGGACAAAACCGGCCTTTTCAGCCAGGGCAATAACATAGGCCTCGGTCATATAACCGCTTTGCTTCATGGTTTCCCAGCTGGTGCCAGGTTTGGCTCTGTGCTCAACCACACCTAGCACGCCACCCGGTTTCAATGCCTTGTAAAACAGGGCGAAGGCCTCTGCTTCGCTCTTGCTACTTAACCAATTGTGCACATTACGAAATGTGAGCACTGCGTTAGCACTGCCATTGGGAACAGTCAATTTATTCATCTTTGGGCTAAATTCACCCATCACTAATGAGTGATATAGCTCAGTGTCAGCTTCTATTTTTTCTTCAAAACGCAGCCGAGATTTATCAAAATATTTTGTGCCGGAATTTTTTGCAAAATGACCCGCATACAACTTCCCCTCCTCTAAATAGGGCGCGAGTATTTCTGTATACCAGCCCCCGCCAGGCCAAATTTCCACGACAGTCATATCAGGCTTCAATCCAAAAAAAGCCAGAGTTTCTGCAGGGTGGCGGTAAACATCTCGCTCAACAAAGGCAGGTGTACGATCGGGGCTTTGTAATATACCCGCGTCGATAGCTGCCTCTGCACGAAGGTTTACAGAGGCAAGAGAAGTAAAGAGACAAACCAAACTAAGGAGTATTTTTCGCGACATAATTTAACCCTGCAATAAGGTATGAAACAAAAAGGAATAGGGAAAGCGGTTTAAAGCCGAGCGGTGACACTTGTATATTCTAATCTTAGTGGTCTAGCGATGGGAGTAAGTTAGCATGATGTTTTAGGTTGTGGCAAGGAAAGACCTCGTATCTTAAACCCACCACTGCAATATACTCAAATACGTAGTGGTACGGCTGAGTGACATCGCCAAGACTTTAGGTTTTGAGCCTGTGGGTCAGATAGGTGCCTCAGCCGTTTTGTTTATTACGCCGAACGGTATCTTGGGCCCCATTTATGGTGAGCCTGCATTACGAGGTTAGCGAGAACAAATATGACAAGTCATAAAACACTGGGTGTTGATATTTCAAAAAAGAAGTTTGATGTCGCTCTTTTGTGCAACGGAAAACTCAAAAATAAAAGGTTCACAAATGACCCGAAAGGGTTCGACCTATTACTACAATGGCTTACCCAGCATGAAGGGTTAGAAGCCCACGTATGCCTAGAAGCTACTGGCATATATGGAGAGGCGTTATCAGAACATCTCTACGATTCAGGGCTCAAGATCAGTGTAGTGAACCCTGCACGGATTAAAGGCTTTGCGCAAAGCGAATTGTTGAGAAATAAAACAGATAAAACCGACGCAGGCTTAATTGCCCGCTTCTGTCATGCTATGCAGCCGCAGCTTTGGTCACCTTTACCGAAAGAAATCAGACAGTTGCGTGATTGGGTCCGTCATCTCGAAGCGCTACAAGGTATGCGCCAACAAGAAAAAAACCGTATTGAAGCCGCTAGTGAAGTCATCAAAGAACACCTGATACGGCATATCGATTACCTGGATACTGAAATAAAACAGATCAAATCCTTAATCAATCAACACATCGAATCCCACCCCAGTTTAGAACATAGAAAAAACCTGCTGACGACCATTCCTGGTATTGGCGAAGCCACGATCGGAGTTATATTATCTGAATTCGGTGATATTGCTCGCTTCAAGAATGCAAAGGCTTTATCCGCCTACATCGGAGTTGCGCCTAGAATACGAGAATCAGGTTCATCACTAAAGGGCCGCAGCACAATGTCAAAGACTGGCCGGTCACAACTGCGTAAAGCCTTTTTTATGCCTGCACTGGTTGCTTTGCGTTATAACCCTATCATCGTGGAATTGAAGGAGCGATTAACCAAAGCGGGAAAATCAAAAATGGCCATTGTCGGCGCAGCGATGCGAAAACTGGTTCATTTAATTTATGGTGTGTTAAAGAATGGAGTACCGTTTGATGAGAAATTTGCTTGATTTTAAAGACGGTATCTGACCCCGTGTTTTGTTTATCGCCATGCTAAGCGCGTGTTTTTTTACGTCCGCTTTAGCTACTTGTATGGTTGTACATATCCTAATTTGGTTGTTCAATCATGTATTTCTACTAATTTACTATTTATTATTGATAAATGGTTTCCACCATGCCTCACGGCCACCTACCTTCCCAGGAATGACGACCTCTCCAATTTTTGGAGTGAGATAATCAATGTCAGCTTGATTAGCTGCAATTAAGAACCGCTCAATTGGTTCGTACCAAGGAAAGAGCCCTAGATCAAAGGTACCCCAGCCACTAGGAACTATCAGTTTACCCCTTACAGCTTGATGTGCTTTAACTGCTTGTTCGGGTGAGTAGTGGACCTCCATCTGGCCTTTCAAATTACTGTAGGCCCCAATCTCAAAGAATGTCACATCGAAAGGCCCTAGTCGTTCACCTATCTCGTAGAGTCCCTTAAACCAACCAGAGTCTCCACTAAGGTATAGGTTCTGTTTCTTTCCTTGAATGCCATAGGAGGCCCAAAGCGTCATGTTTTTATCAAGCATACCCCGCTCGGAAGTGTGTTTTGCCGGTGCTGCGGTAATCGTTAAATCATCAATTGATTTTGTCTGCCACCAGTCAAGTTCGAATATTTTTTTATGAGGCACACCCCACTCTTCCAATAATTTCCCCACGCCCAGAGGCGCGATGAAGTGCTTGGTCTTGGAAATAAGTGGCTTAATAGAGTTCTTGTCCAGATGGTCGGGATGATTATGAGTAATCAATACCACATCGACCTCTGGCAGGTTGTCTGTTGAAGCAAGCGTTTTAGAATATCGCTTAGGACTCATCCACCCAAAGGAGCCTGCTCGTTGTGAGAACATGGGATCGGTCAGGATTACTTTATCATCAATCTTAATAAGGAAGGTTGTGTGCCCCAGCCAGGTGAATTGCAGGTCTCGTAGTCCCTCCCACTGGGAAATATTGAATGGCACCGCCGGCAGTGGGGAGCCAGGTATAAATCCTTCCGGTTTACTAATAAAATAATTCCAGAACATCTTCAGACTTGGTCCCCATTCAACATCCGGAACCCGTTCCGGATTCTGGAACGTTTCCCCATTCCATTGCGGGCTTTCAGCTATGCTTTGCTGTCGAACCAAGTCAGATGCATTTGTAGATGTACATCCAAACATGGGGGTCAGTAAAATGAGGAATCCTATATGAAGGATGGAATGCATTACCATTCTTATTACAGACTGCATATTTTATCTCGGCATACAGAGCTAACGTTTACATACGGGGCGCTTGCTTTTTCCACGTCGCTTCCAGGCGTAGTACCCCTCTCGTGATACGTTATACACCCTGCACATAACCGAAAGCCTGTAGTGCTCACGATTCATTTCGATGAACTCGAAGATTTCGCATTTTTCTGCAAAGAGTACCGGATGGCTTTTTTTAAAAGGGCGTGCTCCTCCAGTAGGAGGTTGTGGTCACGTTCCAGTTTTCGCAGTCGCT
>JAHRWD010000086.1 GCA_019090315.1 Pseudomonadales bacterium | reverse complement strand
ATTATTGACGGCCTGTTTTTTTTCGGTAGAACACTCCTAAACCCGACAGACTCCTAGTCTATAGAAATAGAGCAGGGATAGAGCGAGGCATAGTATGAACATTGAAGCGGTTCAACAAAGACGAGCATCTAACGCAGCTTTGCTTTCGCTGCTTAACCTTACGTTTTTACCCGTCATCAGTTTTATTCTTCTTATTGTTATTTATACCAAAACAGTGCCGGATACCATTGATCGCTACTACACCGCTGTCAGTATAAAAGTAAATATACTTGCGGGCATCGCATTGCTATTCGTGAGTGCGCTGATTGTTGCGCTGGGTGGCTTTGATTCACCTCTGAGCTGGATCTATATGCTGACCTACTTTCTGACTATTCATGGTTTTTTTATCCTGTTTACTACATGGGTGTTGGTACGCGCCTGGACCGGGAAAAAGTTGAGATAGAACGCCAGCACGAATGCAAAGAGTTGAAGTAACCGTCACTACACCAATAATAAAAGAACCCAAATTACTGCCTGGAGATCTGGCCATATGGCTTTTCATTTTTATGGAACTGCTGGTTTTTGGCATCTTTTTTATCGTTTATGCGGTGATGCGCATACAGAATATTGAACTGTTTAACAAGTATCAGCTAACCCTCAATCGTGAACTGGGATTGGCCAATACGCTGCTGCTGATCAGCTCCAGCTATTTTGTGGTTCGGGCGGTTCAGGCCATTAGAGGTGATGATGTCGACCGCTGTGTCTATTGGCTTTACGCCGCTTTGGCGGGTGGTACAGGCTTTCTGATTTTGAAAGGCCTCGAGTATCAGGAAAAATTCTCCGCCGGTATCGGTTTAGGCACTAATACCTTTTATATGTTTTACCTGTCCCTCACCCTATTCCATTTTTTGCATGTGGTGCTGGGCATGATCATTCTTTCCGCGGTGGTTGTGATGGCAAAGTGCGGTAAGTACAGCGCGAATAGTCATACAGGTGTAGAGACCGGCGCTTCATATTGGCACATGGTTGATCTGGTCTGGATTATCTTATTTCCACTGGTCTATATAATTCGATGACAGAATCCAGTGAAAGCAATCCAATGAAATACTGGCACAACAGCAATGTGATCTGGGTTGCCATGATGCTACTGACTCTTTTCTCCTATTTTATCGGGGAAGTTGGCTCGGGTGGCTTGATCGCCATGCTGGTTGTACTTATAGCGGCTGCAGTGAAATCGGTGTTGATTATCCGAGAGTTTATGGAATTAAGAGGCGTCTCGTTTTTATGGCGTGCAATCATGTATGGTTGGTTGCTAGTTGTATGTACAGGTATCGGCGTTGCGTACCTTATTGGGATTTGGCCAGTATTTAGCTAAAAGCGATAGTTTTAAACAGGATTTAATATGAATGAAGAACAACAATCCGTTCCTTTTTATCAGCCACAAAATAATGAAGTGGTGTTGTTTGAAGAGGCATATAAAAATCAATTGCCACTATTGATCAAAGGGCCTACCGGTTGTGGAAAAACACGATTTATTGAACACATGGCAGCAAAATTGGGCCGGCCTTTGTACACCGTGTCCTGTCATGATGATCTGACCGCTGCCGATCTGGTGGGGCGTCATTTGATTGGCGATGGTGAGACCTATTGGCATGATGGCCCGCTTACCAAAGCAGTGCGAGAGGGTGCTATTTGCTATCTGGATGAGGTGGTTGAAGCACGCAAAGAGACGACCGTTGTTCTGCATCCGTTGTCGGATGATCGTCGTATTTTACCGATTGAAAGAACCGGTGAGCTGCTCAAAGCTCCGCCGGAATTTATGCTAGTGGTCTCCTACAATCCCGGCTATCAAAACCTGCTGAAGGGCATGAAACCCTCAACCCGGCAGCGTTTCATCTCCATGCGTTTTAACTATCCGGATATTGAAACCGAAACCCGAATCATCCAGAAAGAGACTGATCTGGATCAGGCTACCGCAAGCCAGCTTATTGAGTTGGCCCATGCATTACGGGTGTTAAAAGATCATGATCTGGAGGAGTCGGCCTCAACCCGCCTGTTGGTATATGCAGCAACCCTTATCAAATCAGGCCTTGATCCCATCGAGGCCTGTGAGGCGGCCATTGTTGAGCCGTTGACCGATGACGAAGAGACCGTTGCAGCCTTAATGGAAGTGGTTAAAGCTAAAATGGGAGGTATCTGACCCGATGAGTGACTTGAGCTGCAAGCATTGTGGCCGAGAGATAAAAGAGACTGATTCTACCTGTGAAAGTTGTGGCATACCGCTGCCGCCAAATCATGCCACTCAACGACAAAGAAAATTTCTGATCTGGTTTGGCATCGTAGTGGTTTTCTGTATTTTTATGATGTTCTGGCTGCCACCTGACTGGTCGCCATTTGTGGAACGATAATGCTAGAAGAGATTGTAGGCGGAGTTTGGCACCGGTTTATTACCCAAAAGGCCGGTAAGCACTACCCGGAAGCAGCGGTTTATCTTGAGGATATTCGCCACACCGCAGGCATATTCTTTCGTGCGCTTGGGGGTGAGGGTGGCCTTACGGTTGTGAGTGCAACGGATTCAGAGGTTCACGCCCGGCGCTCCGTGCTACAGCGTATAGCCGGTATTGGTGACAAAACCCAGTACGCCTGGCGCGATGAAGAGATGTTGCGATTGCCGGACAGCATTGCACTGTTTCCCAGCAAAGCACTCAACCGTGATCTCTATCTGTGGCTGACGGCGCTGTCGGTTATTGATGTGGAACAGGAACAGGCGCAAAGAAAGGAAAAAGGCGACTGGATTAGCCGCAATCAACGACGCACACAAAAAACACTTGAGGTCTGGCCGGGCTTAAAATCTCGATATCAGACCCTGCTACAAGCTCATCTTGAACAGCGGCCAAACCCCCAAAGCCTTTCGGCCCGTGAGGCAAAACAGGAGCTGGCGATACGTTCTGCGCTCTATCATTCGGATCAAAAAATCACTCTGGAATATGCCAAAAGGCCGCCGCAGCCGGTACCTCTTTGGTTGCACCCCTTTCCACCAGCCGAACAAATGGATTCTAGCCAGCCAAGGCAAGATCCGGACTTGCCCGAATCTTCCGATTCCGAAGAGCAGGAACCCCAGAAAAAGAACAGTAAACGCAAGCAGGCCAATCGCGAAGAGGCACCCGATGGTAAAGGCGGCTTGATGAGCTTCCGGCTTGAGAGCCTTTGGAGCTGGGGTGAGTACAGCAAGTTAGACCGCTCCACCACCGATGAAGACGATGATGACGCGCAGCGTACAGCAGATGATATGGATACGATCACCGTCGCTCAGGATGGTGAAAACACCGCGGGAAAGATCAAACTGGATCTTGACCTGCCATCCAGCCAGTACGATGACATTGTGCTTGGTGAAGGGACCCCTGTAGACGAGTGGGATTACAGAAAGCAGCGATTGCAAAAAGATCACTGCCGGATTATCCCGATGGAATCCAGGGATGCGGACCCCTGCGAACTGCCCCAGCGGTTAAAAGCGCAGGCAAGAAAAATCCGCCGCCAACTGGAAATACTGCAACCCCAGCGTCATTGGGTGAGTCGTCAACAGGAGGGCTCTGAGCTTGATCTGGAAAACTACGTTAATTTTCTTGCTGATCGAAAACACGGCAGGGCGGATGGTGATACCCCGGTCTACCGGAACCTGCACAAGCAAAGCCGGGATCTTTCCTGTCTATTGCTCGCAGATCTGTCGCTCTCAACCGATGCCTATATCAACAACACCACCCGTGTAATTGATGTGGTAAAGGATGCACTGTTTCTGTTTGCAGAGGCACTGAGTGCAACCGGAGACCATTTTGCGCTGCACGGTTTTTCATCCCGCAACCGAAATCATGTACGCTTTTATAAGATCAAAAACTTTAACGAAAAGCATGGTGATGAGGTGAGAGGTTTTATCCAGGCAGTTCGGCCCGGTTATTACACCCGTATGGGAGCCGCTATTCGTCACGCCAGCCAGCTGCTTGAGCAGGAGGCGACGAGCCAGAAATTGCTATTGATTCTCACCGACGGTAAGCCCAACGACCTTGATAAATATGAGGGTCGCTACGGATTAGAGGATACCCGACAGGCGATACTGGAGGCAGAACAGAAAGGGCTTCAGCCATTCTGCATCACCATTGATGAAAAAGCGGAAGATTATCTGCCGTATCTGTTTGGAAAAAACAGCTATATCCTGGTGAGGCATATAGAGGAGCTACCCACCAAATTAACCCAGTTGTATTTGCGGCTGACCGGTTAAAACCTGGTATCAAAGCCAACGTAATAAAACCGGCCTCTTTCTGCCATATCAAGCGCATCAGATTTCTCTTCCAGACGGACATTGCCGATATTGTCGATTCCGGCCAGTACCGTATATTTTCCCGCAAACTGTTTGCTGATATTAAAGTGCCAGAGTACGTAGTCGGGTATACCAATCTCATTGCCCAGCTTGCCGTACTGTACCTGGGAGCCAATATATTCCATTCGTATGGCTGCGTTAACCGCTGATTGAGAGAGGCTCATGTTGAGCCGGGCATTGGCTGAATGCTCCGGTCTTTCGGGCAAACGTAGGCCGGTTGTACGGTTTTCGGTCTTCATATAAGTATGATTTAGGTTAAAGCTAAATACCTCGGTAAGTCCAAGTGCAATTTCAGTTTCAATGCCCTGAGTGAACGCATCATCAATGTTTTCATAATGATAGGTACGTCCAAAGGGTAGCGTACAGGCAGCAATACATTGGAGCTGGATCAGGTCATCAATATCATTGTGGAAAAAGGTTATGCCCAGCTGGTAGGGTTGCTCTTCCCACAGGATAGCTAGTTCATAATTGTCGCTGGTTTCCGGGCTAAGGTTCGGGTTTCCGACAAACGTGAATGGGCCATTGAATACGTAGTCTGGAGATACCTGTTTGATGGTCGGTGCTTTAAAACCATGGCCGTATCCACCCTTAACGGTGAGCTGATCGGTATGGTGGTAAACGAGATACAATCGAGGGCTATATTCCAGCCCATAGGTTTCGTGATCATCGCCACGCAGCCCCGCGGTCAGTATCAGATCATCGAGTAGTTCAACCTCATCCTGAATGAACAGTGCTTTGTGGGTGATCTCATCTTCGCCACCAGTGAGTGCCGGGTGGCGCAGGCTTTCTGTTCTGTACTCGCCACCAAGAGTAATGAGTTGACGGTCAAGCAGGGGAAAGCTGATGTGACTATCAAAAACCCGATCCTCCAGTTCTTGCGGATCTGTGGGGGTTTTACCATTTGTACGGGTATTGATCTGATCGAAACTACTCTGGTAGTAGCCGATATGCAGTAGAGCATTGTCAAAGGTGCCGTCATAACCAATTGAATAGTGGCTACGATCCAGGTCGTAGGTGCTGGTGTAGTAGGGTGGGGTTTTATCAATGGTATTGTGTGAGCGCTCTTCATTAACTTGCGCTACCTCCAGTTCAAAACGGTGATCTTTCCATGGAGTAACGGTTAAACGGGCCAGATATTCCGCTAGCTCTATACCTTCCAGTTCCGATAATTTTGGGTCCTCTTTTAATTCGGTTTCATTACGGTCGAAATAGGATCCGCTCAGGGTAAGCCCCGCATATTTCCCAACGGGGCCAGCCGCAAACAGACCAATGCTAGCTTCTTCGCCACCAATGTCATCAGAGGGGGTGCCAGCTCGTACCTGCATGGACAATCCCCATTTTTTTGGTACAGCACGGGTGATAATATTGATTACTCCGCCTAGTGCTTCAGAGCCATAAAGTGCTGACAGTGGTCCTCGAATAATTTCGATTCGCTCGATCGCTTCTATCGGGATCTGGTTGTACTGGAAATTTGAGTGGCCAATGATGTTGTCAGTTGTGGTGGTGCGCTTGCCATCCAGAAGAACCAGCGTTTGATGGCTATCCATTCCACGTAGGTTAATCACGCCTCTTCCGCCTACACCCCGGCTGCTCAAAGTAATCCCGGTGGATTCCCGCACCGCCTGCATGATGTTTTCTACCGGGCGCTGCAATAGCTCCTCCCGTGTGATCACCGTAATTGATGCTGGCACATCCCTAAGTTGCGATTCTGTGAGTGTTGCGGTTACAACGATCTGTTCAAATTCGGAAGGTGTATCCTGGGGCTCTGCCCATGATGCGGTGGGGACAATTAATAAACTGAGCAGAATGGCGGATAGTGTCAGATCTCTCTGGATGATTGCTAACTTCATTGAGCTTTTAAGCCTTGTGTTGGTTTGTGCTTGCACAGGAAAAGACCTGTATAAAAAGACAGAGAAATAAAAAAATGGGAAGCATATGCTTCCCATTTTTTATTCCAGCTTTAAGACCTAATAGATGTCGTGCTGGGTATTATATAGATTAAATTTACCTGTTGGTGTGATCAGGCGTTTGTCTTTAATCACTTTCTTCAACTTGCGGGTTTTATCGTCAATTACAACAATTGCAGATTCCTGCGAAGCGCCGTTCCATACGGAAAACCAGACCTCATCACCTGCTTTATTGTATTCAGGTTGAACGATAAGCTGCGAACCTTCACCGATATTAGCCATTTTGGCGATAGCTATCACCTTGAAGCCTTTATTGAGGTTATTGATGTCATACACCGCAACCGACTGGCTGATAGCCTTGTCCGGATTAAGCGGGGTATCAACCCAAAGGTTTTTGGATTTTGGATGGGTTTTGATAAACAGTGATCCACCACCCTGTCCTTTGAGTGTTCTTACCACGGTCCAGGCTTTCTTACTTTTCGCATCGGTAGAGATCAGAGAAATAGTGTCGTCACCCAGATGGGAAGTGGCCCAGACATTACCATGCTTAGGATCAACAAAGTTTGCACCACGACCAGGGTGAGGGATCTTGCCCACATCCACCAGCTTGGTTAGCTTCGATGTTTTAGAATCGATAACCGCAATCTTGTTGGACTTGTTGGCAGCTGACATGAAGTAACGGTGTGTTGAATCCCAACCACCATCATGCAGGAAGCGAGCCGCATCAATATTGGTGATTTTAAGATTGGCAAGGTCGCTGTAATCAACCATCAACACCTTGCCAGTTTCCTTAACGTTGACAATAAACTCTGGCTTCTCATGGGATGCAATAATCGCTGCAACTCGAGGTTCAGGGTGATATTCACCATCTACCGTCATGCCACGAGTCGAAACCACTTTGATCGGTTCCAGTGTGTCGCCATCCATGATTACAAACTGGGGTGGCCAGTAGCTGCCAGCAATGGAGTATTTGTCTTCATATCCTTTGTACTTGGATGTTTCGACCGAACGCGCCTCCAGGCCCACCTTGATCTCTGCAACCGTATCCGGTTTTTTCATCCATAGATCAATCAGGTTTACCCGCGCATCACGACCAATCACAAACAGGTAGCGACCCGAGTAGGACATTCTGGAAATATGAACTGCATAACCAGTTTTAATAACACTGATGATCTTCTTGCTGTCGCCATCAATCAGCGCGACCTCACCGGAATCCCGAAGGGTAACCGAGAAGATATTTTGAATGTTGTAGTTGTTCTGTTTGGATTTGGGTCGCTTGTCTACTGGAACAACTACCTTCCAGCTGTCTTTAAGCTGCTTCATTCCGAACTCAGGTGGAACCGGTGGTTCGTTCTGAAGGTATTTTGCCAGCAGATCAATCTCCTTCTCAGAAAGAACACCGGTTTCACCCCAGGCAGGCATGCCGCCAGCAGAGCCGTAGGTGATGAAGGTTTTAAGGTATGCGGTACCCCGTTCGGTGGTAATGTCCGTAGTGAGTGCTTTGCCAGTTGCGCCTTTTCTCAGTACACCGTGACAACCTGCGCAACGCTGGAAATAGATCTCTTTCGATGATTCATAATCGGCATCGGATAGCGCAACACCTGTATGAGCAGTCTGTTTTTGTGCGGCTGCACTGTCGATTCCAGAGGGTGCGCCCTCATACGCTACCGCTACTTTTTCACCGCTACCTGCTTTAAATGAGGAAAAATATCCGGCTACTACACCGATATCCTTATCATTTAAGCTGGAGACCATCGGCATCATTACCGGGCTTTTCCGGTCACCGTTTTTAAATGCCCTTATCTGCTTTTCAATATAACTCTTGCTTTGTCCCGCCAGAGAGGGATATTCCGGATTAAGGCTTACTCCCTCTGCACCGTGACAGGCAAAACACTGCTTTGCCTTGGATGGAACCTCAGCCTGAACCACAGTTGTGGTCGAGAAAAGAGCAAGAGCTGCGACGTTGGCTAACATAAACGCGCGCTTTTTCATAAGCATCCTCCATTGGATAGGATAATTTGTGCAAAAAATGGAGGTCTTGATGATGGCCCTCCAGTCAAAAAAATAATGTGGTACTGGCGGGCATTATCGGACTGTAGGGCTGTGGGGCATTGACCTATATCAAGATCAGGCAGGCACCTTTAAACTGAGGAAAAAGGTTCTGTTTTATTGATAAATATCAGGTTTCAAGTTTGATCAGTTGGCGCAACTTTTCAACATCCATAAGCTCGATGTTTGAGCCATCGAGCTGGATTAACCCCTGTCCGGAAAGTGCTTTAAGGGTTCGAGAAAGAGTCTCTGGTTTAATAGACAGGCGTGATGCAATCACATGCTTGGGGGCTGCCAAAGAAAATCCGGTGGTATCGTTATTGTCTTCTGGAATATGGCTCAACAGATAGGAGACAAGGCGGTAATTGGCGCTATGAAGGGTGAGTCGATCTACCTCGTTTACCATCCAGTGAAGCCGCTGGCTGATCTTGCCCAGAAGCGCGATACACAACTCGTTCGAGTCCTTAAGCAAACGTAAGTAATTTTTGGCTTGAAGACCCACGACTACTGAATTAGAAATGGCAATGGAGGTGACAGGGTATCTTGAACCACCAGAAAATAGCACGCCCTCCGCAAAAGTTTTTCCAGGGCGAATAATTTCCAGAACTTTTTCATCGCCATTGGGTGCAAGTCTTTGCAGTTTTATGCCACCGGAAATAAGCAGATAAATATCGGTTAGCGCTTCACCCTGGCGAAACAGTACACCGCTTTTGGGCAACTGTGTTGCACTGGCTGTTTGTACGACTTGCTCAAATTGTTCATCGTTCAGCGGCTGCAAAAGAACACACTTTCTCATTGCTTCCAAAATAGGCTGATTTAGTTCGGTACGTTCTGATTTTTTACTTTTCATCATTTTATATCAATGGCTACTAGTTGGTGAGGGATGACGCCCATGAAAGTGGCAGGCGGGATGATACCGAATGTAGTCATGGGTATGAAGCAGTTGTATTCGTGGTTGCTGAAAACCAGACTGAACTCACGATGAATCAAAGGGTATAATGCTCGGCTTTTTGCGGCATCTGGATGTCGTTTGATTGTATTAACCATCTGTACATCACCATGTACACGTCCGGAATAACGTATGTCAGATCAGAGTTTTATCAGTGAAATCAACAAGCGGCGTACCTTCGCCATCATCTCTCACCCCGATCTACCCCTCAAAGTTACTGACTGACAGTTAGAGTCAAAAACCCCATAATTCCCCGTATTTATTGAATATTCTT
>JAHRWD010000085.1 GCA_019090315.1 Pseudomonadales bacterium | reverse complement strand
TGCTGGACTGATGATCACCACAGAGTGCATGATCACCGACGTAGTAGAAGAAGGCGGCGCAGGAGCCATGCCAGATATGGGTGGCATGGGCGGCATGGGCGGAATGGGTGGCATGGGCGGCATGATGTAAGCCGTTTTTACCCGCTATATCCGTTATACGTAGCACCTGTAGTACGCTATAAAATAAAAAACCCGTTAACGAAAGTTAGCGGGTTTTTTTTTGCCTGAATATTGACCGTTTATTCAGGTTTGGTCCCTATTTTCAGAAACTAAATCTAGTAAGGGTATATCTTAAGAGTGATGTAAATGAGAATGATTTGTAATATCGTGTTTGTTTGGTTAGAATCCCTGCTTCCCTATTAATTGCTACTCATTTTGTTTACACGCGGAGTTTTAAAAGATGAATAAATGGTTGACCTTGTCCTCGAAAGGAGCGGCTGCAGCAGCGCTTTCAATTTGTGCAAATAGTGCTTTGGCTGCACCAGCACAAGATTCGAGTGCCACACCAGTTGCTACTATTTCGCACGAGGAGTTGGTGGAAATTGTTCAGCAACAACAGGAGCTGATCGAGTCACTGAGTACTGCACCGGCACAGGCATCTGCTTCATCTACAACTCTTGGTGGTTATGGTGAGTTACACCTGAATAATCTTTCAAATGACGGCCCAAAGGGTGATAAAGACAGTATCGATCTGCACCGTGTGGTGCTGTTCATAGGTCATGAATTCAATGAGAAAATACGCTTCTATTCAGAAATTGAATGGGAGCATGATATTGCAGGCGAAGGTAAACCAGGGGAAACCGAGGTCGAGCAAGCCTATGTCGAATTCGACATCTTGTCCCAAAGCTCTATCAAGGGTGGGGTATTTTTAATGCCCGTTGGTATGATTAACGAAACCCACGAGCCAGATACCTTTTACGGTGTTGAGCGCAATCCGGTAGAGAAAAACATCATTCCTGCTACCTGGTGGGAAGGTGGTGCATTGTTTAACAGTGAAGTAGCACCAGGAGTAAGTATTGATGCTGCAATCACTTCCGGTTTATATCTCGACGTGGCAAACGGTAAATATAAAGTTCGTGATGGACGCCAGAAGGTGGGCAAAGCGAAATCAGATGCTCTGGCTTATACTGGCCGTGTAGCCTATCGCGGTGTTCCTGGTCTTGAACTGGCGGGTACGCTCCAGTATCAGACCGATATGGCGCAGGACACCTATACGGATAAAATCCCAGCGATTCTGGTTGAGGTCCACGCGAACTATCAACAAGGGCCTCTGGGTTTAAAAGCGCTTTACGCGAGCTGGGCTATTGATGACAAAATCGAAGCTGCTAGTGGTAAAGCGGGTAGCAATGAACAAACCGGTTTTCTTGCTGAGGCTTCCTGGAAATTTATTCCTGAAGTTGGTGTCTTTGTACGATATAACATCTGGGATAACACCGCCGGTGCCAGCAGTGATAGTGAATACAATCAGATAGATTTTGGTGTTAACTACTGGCCACACCCACAGGTCGTGGTCAAAGCAGACTATCAAATCCAGGATGCACCCGCTGGAAAAGATGAATATGAAGGCTTTAACCTGGGTATTGGTTATAGCTTCTAAACCCGTAAACCCCAACGGTTCAAAATGCTCGCGATTGTCGCGAGCGATTATAGACTCTCCAGTTAGGCGCCCAATCGGGCGCCATTTTTTTACCGCAAATTGCTCAGGAAATGCCGACTCGGTCATGAATTTGCTTCTCGCATTGATAAGATTCAACTGGTTGGATCGAGATCGGATATTGGCCTGTGTCTTATCTGCGCTATTGATAATCCTGATGATTCCTTCTGCACTGGCTCGTGGCACCTACATGAGCCCAAAGGAGTTTGTCGAAACTGCTTTTGATGAAGGTAAGAGTACCTTGAGCGTCATGCGTTTAACGCCTGAAATTCAGCTTGGGGTTAAGGAAATACTAGGCCGAACCTATCCAGTAAAACGTATCCGCTACTGGAAACAGGACACCCGTACGGCCTGGATTATGGATCAGATTGGCAAAACCGAACCCATAACAGTTGGGGTTGTAGTTGATCAGGGGAAAATACACGAAATCAAAATACTGGTGTTTCGTGAAAGCCGTGGCGCTGAGGTACGACATTCGTTTTTTACCGATCAATTTCTGGATGTAGCGCTGCAGCCGGATTTTTCCCTCAGTAGCCAGGTCGATGGTATAACCGGGGCCACGTTATCGGTGATTGCAGTAAAAAAAGTAGCGCGGCTTGCCCTGTATCTGGATAAAATGGCGGATTCACTAGAAACGCCATAGGTAAAACCCGATCCATGAAGTTACAGAGAGTACTCCGCCAACCATCTATTGATGGAATCAGCGTTCCTGTGGATCTGTCAGCGCCCATGCCTTCGTTGTGCCTCTTGCAAAGGACTATGGCCATTCGCTACGAGGCACGCCTTGCCATGAACACTGACAGACCCACTGAATCCATCGATATATGGCTGTCGGAGTACCAACCGCAATGCGACGATTGATCCGTTGGCATCGCCGTACCGGAATACTGCTTGCTCTTTTCCTGGTGCTATTGGCTAGCACTGGCATTCTTATCAATCATGCGGATGAATTGCATTTTGATCAGCCGGTTGAAAGCTCACTGATACTTACCTGGTATGGTGTGGATCTGCCGGATCAGGTAGTGGGTATCCATACAGCTAACGGTTGGTTCAGCCAGTTAGGTAAAGGTATTTACTGGCAAGATGTACGTGTGGCTCAATGTGACGAGGGCACTTTTATTGGAGCACTCTGGCTATCTGGACAATTTATTCTAGGCTGCGAAAATGAACTGATCGTGCTGGATCATAAAGGTCAGACTGAAGAAGTATTTAGTTCGTTGTTTGGCCTTCCGGTACCGATTAATGGGCTTTCGAAAACGATATCAGATCAAGTATTGATTCGAGTTGATAGTGGTGGCAACCGTACGCTGATCTATGTTTTCAATCTTGATGTTGCTCAATGGAGTGCTTACGAATCGGAACAGGTACAAAATTGGCCGCCTCTGATTCCCCTACCGAATGAGCTGAAACAAAAACTGCTCAGCAACTACAGTGGCTCGGATATCAGTTGGGAACGGGTGTTGCTTGATCTGCACAGTGGCCGCTTATTTGGTCAGATTGGTCGCTGGGTAATGGATTTTGTTGCGATCGCTATGCTGGTTCTAGCTATTTCCGGCCTTTGGCTGTGGCGAGTTAGAGCGGCTCCAAAGTAACCTTCCAGTCTTTTCATGTGAGTGATGCTCACATGGCTCGGTTTCGGTTTACGCGGTGAAATTCTAGCGTATAATCGTCGCCTTCAATCGGCCCCGCTAGTAGAGGACTATCCGCATGCTCAGAATCGTAAAAGAAGCCCTTACCTTTGACGATGTGCTGTTGCTCCCGGCACACTCGACTGTGCTACCCAAAGATGCCTCCACCGGCTCCAGAATTTCCCGCAATATCACTCTCAATATTCCGTTGGTTTCAGCCGCAATGGATACCGTTACCGAATCGCGATTGGCGATCGCAATGGCCCAGGAAGGTGGTATGGGCATTGTGCATAAAAACCTTACCGTCGAACAGCAAGCTGCCGAGGTTTATGCAGTTAAAAAATATGAAAGTGGTGTGATTCAAGACCCTATTACGATTGATGCGGATACGTCGATTCGTGAGCTGATCGAGCAAACTAAAATTCACAATATATCCGGTATGCCAGTACTGAAAAATGGTGATCTGGTTGGTATTGTGACCAGCCGTGATGTGCGTTTTCAGCCCGATCTTGATGCGGCAGTGTCGACGATTATGACACCCAAAAAACAACTGGTGACCGTGAAGGGCGGCGCGACCACGCAAGAGGTTGAGGCGCTATTGCACAAACACCGAATCGAACGCCTGTTGGTGGTCGATGATCAGTTTGTCCTGAAGGGAATGGTCACCGTAAAAGATATCTATAAAGCTCAGTTTTATCCCTCTGCCTGTAAGGATGATCAGGGTAGGTTGCGAGTTGGTGCTGCGGTTGGTACCGGCGCAGATACCGACGAGCGTGTTGCTGCGCTGGTAGAGGCAGGGGTTGATCTGATTATTGTTGATACTGCCCACGGTCACCATGAAGGTGTATTAAATCGAGTCAGTAGAATTAAAGGCTTATATCCGGATATTGACGTGATCGGCGGCAATATCGCCACTGCAGATGCAGCGCGGGATTTAGCGGAGGCCGGTGCAGACGGCGTTAAAGTGGGTATTGGCCCCGGGTCGATCTGTACTACTCGAATCGTAACTGGGATAGGCGTGCCCCAGATTACCGCTATCGCTGACGTCGCGGATGAACTCAGCAAATATGATATTCCCCTGATTGCCGATGGCGGTATTCGCTTTTCCGGCGATATCTCCAAGGCGATTGCCGCGGGCGCTCACGCTGTGATGATGGGTAGCGTGCTGGCGGGAACTGAAGAAGCGCCCGGCGAAGTCGAGCTGTTCCAGGGACGTAGTTACAAATCCTATCGTGGCATGGGTTCTATTGGCGCGATGTCCCAGCAGCAGGGTTCGAGTGATCGCTATTTTCAGGAATCATCCGATGCCAGCAAGCTAGTGCCGGAAGGTATCGAAGGCCGGGTTCCCTTTAAAGGTGCAATGAACAAGATTGTTGCCCAGATGATAGGCGGCCTGCGTTCCGCTATGGGTTATACCGGTAGCGCCGACATTGACACCCTGAGAACCAAAGCCAATTTCGTAAGAGTCACCAATGCCGGCATGAGCGAAAGCCATGTGCACGATGTGACCATCACTAAAGAAGCACCAAATTACCGTATTCGTTGAACCATTCTTGACCCAAATCGGGTTATTCAACTGCGGGAACGTTACAGTGAAGTCTGGTTTACAGGCTTGTAGTACTACCATTAGGAGCCCTCTGCATAACGTAGCGAGCGCAGGCAAGACAAGGCAAAAATTAGCGAAAAAGCGCAGTTTACAGGTGTAAATGAGCATTTTGAGCTGATTTTGAGCGCGGTATTGTCAAGCGCAGTAGTTATGCAGAGGGCTCATTAGATCAGTGGCTGGCTGGTTAGCCTTATATCTGACAGACGGATCAAAAAAAATGACCACAAATATTCATGACAAACCCCTTCTTATTCTGGATTTCGGCTCCCAGTATACCCAGCTTATAGCCCGGCGTATTCGTGAAGCGGGGGTGTATTGTGAGATCCATGCCTACGAACATGCGGATAAGGTGATCGCCAAGTTTCAGCCAGCGGGAATCATTCTTTCCGGTGGCCCGGAGACCGTCACCAACACCGAAACGCCACGAATTCCAGAACTGGTATTTGATTATGGCGTGCCTGTATTGGGTATCTGTTACGGCATGCAGGCAATGGCAGAACAGTTGGGTGGCTCGGTCGAAAGCTCCGATAAACGTGAGTTTGGTTATGCCCGGGTTCAGGTAAGCGGTAGCTGCACACTGCTGGATGGTATCGAAGACCATCTTGGTGAGAACGGCAACGGCCTGCTGGATGTCTGGATGAGCCATGGCGACAAGGTCACCGAACTTCCCGCAGGTTTTCAGATCTCTGCTTCTACCGATAGCGCACCCATTGCCGCAATAGCGGATGACAGTCGTAATTTTTACGGCGTACAGTTTCACCCAGAAGTGACCCACACACTACAGGGTCAACGTATCATCAGTCGTTTCGTGCATGAAATATGTGGCTGCGAATCCAACTGGAGCCCCGCCACTATTATCGAAGATGCGGTGCAAAAAATTCGCAATACGGTTGGCACAGATACCGTTATTCTCGGGCTATCCGGTGGCGTAGATTCATCTGTCGTAGCGATGCTAATGAATCGGGCGATTGGCGACCAACTGGTCTGTGTATTTGTCGATAATGGCCTGTTACGCCTTGATGAAGGCGATCAGGTGATGCGTATGTTCGACCAACATCTTGGCCTGCATGTAATCCGGGTAGATGCCGAGCGACGCTTTTTGCACAACCTGCTGGGTGTTGCTGATCCGGAAGAGAAACGAAAAATTATCGGTAATACTTTTATCGAAGTTTTTGATGAAGAATCTGCCAAAATTGAAAATGCCGTCTGGCTTGCCCAGGGAACCATTTATCCCGACGTAATCGAATCCGCTGGTTCAGCAACCGGCAAAGCCCATGTAATTAAGTCCCACCACAATGTTGGCGGCTTGCCAGAAGACATGAAGTTGAAGTTGGTTGAGCCACTTCGCGAACTGTTCAAGGATGAAGTACGTAAGGTTGGCCTTGAGCTTGGTCTGGCGTATGACATGCTCTACCGCCACCCATTTCCTGGTCCTGGTCTTGGCGTACGAATTCTCGGCGAAGTCCGCAAAGTCTACGCTGATATTCTGCGACAAGCCGACGCGATATTCATCGAAGAGCTACACGCCGCAGATTATTACCATAAAACCAGCCAGGCCTTCGCCGTATTCCTGCCGGTTAAATCCGTCGGTGTAGTGGGCGATGCCCGTCGGTACGAATATGTAATAGCACTACGCGCTGTCGAAACCATCGATTTTATGACCGCCCGCTGGGCGCATCTGCCCTACGATCTATTGGAAAAAGTATCCAATCGCATCATCAACGAAATCGAAAAAGTTGCTCGCGTGACGTACGATATTTCCAGTAAGCCGCCCGCGACGATTGAGTGGGAATGATTCAGCGTCTGGCACTGACTGGCAATTAAAGGCAATATCTGCACGTAACCCTTCGTAATTAAAGGCTTTTTCCTCGTATTGTCTGGCAACACCAGGCACTCCCTAGCACCGTCAAGCATGCTTTTTTAATGGTATGTTTGATGGTATCGTCTGCTCTAATACCACGAGCTAAGAGAAATACCATGCCATGAAACTTAGTGTTGTCATGGTATTAAATATTCTTAAGCATATGATATTAAAGGAATTATGATTAAATAATAGCCGTTATTTAATCATGGTATTAAAAACGTGAAAGAGGGGGCCGCCATGCTGACCGATACCAAGCTTCGTAACCTTAAACCTATAGATAAACTCTTCAAGGTCAATGATCGTGATGGCTTATATGTCGCTGTCACGCCAGCAGGAACGATCTCTTTCAGGCACAATTATTCAATCAGCGGTCGTCAGGAGACGTTGACGATTGGCCGTTATGGCGCTGGGGGCATCACGCTCTCTGAAGCACGGGAACGACTTCACGAGGCAAAGAAAATGATTGCGGCTGGAAAATCTCCGGCCAGAGAAAAGGCACGCGATAAAGCGCGTGTAAAGGATGCCGAAACATTCGGGGCATGGGCTGAGAAATGGTTGCGTGGTTATCAGATGGCTGATTCAACGCGTGACATGCGCAAGGCCGTTTATACGCGCGAACTAAAGAAGTTATTTGGCAATCAAAAACTGACCGAAATCACGCATGAAGATCTACGTTCTTTGACTGACACCATTGTTGAAAGAGGGGCTCCAGCTACAGCGGTACATGTCCGTGAAGTGGTGTTACATGTTTACCGGTGGGCAACTGAACGTGGGCAGAAGGTAGAAAACCCGGCAGACATGGTGCGCCCGACTAGTATCGCCAGATTCGAGCCGCGGGATCGTGCGCTATCGCCGACTGAAATTGGTCTGATGTATCGCTACCTGAATAGGGTGGGGACATCGCCACAATACCGGGCAGCAATCAGGCTGCTATTGATGACGATGGTTCGAAAGTCGGAATTGTCCAATGCCACATGGTCAGAGGTTAATTTTAGTGAGGCCCTTTGGACTATCCCCAAAGAGAGAATGAAGCGAAGGAACCCGCATCTGGTTTTCCTATCCCGGCAGGTTCTCGACATCTTCATTGCGCTTAAAACGTTTGCTGGTGGATCTGAATACGTACTCCCGTCGCGGTACGACTCAGATTTGCCCATGAGCAGCGCAACATTGAATCGAATTCTGGCTCTGACCTACCAGCTTGCGCAAAAGAATGGTGAATCACTTGCTAAATTCGGCCCTCACGATCTTCGCCGCACAGCCAGCACCTTACTGCATGAGGCTGGCTACAATACGGACTGGATTGAAAAGTGTCTTGCTCATGAGCAGAAGGGAGTTAGGGCTGTCTATAACAAGGCCGAATACCGAGAACAGCGTACAGCGATGTTACAAGACTGGGCTGACATGATTGATGAGTGGACTATAGGACATCAGTAATGGTGCCTGGGCGGGCAGCCTGCGATGCAGATTGTTTTTTCGATTTAATCCATTCTTCCACTTCAGTCAGGTCCCAGGCGACATTACGACTTGTCAGCGCAATCCGAGATGGGAAGTCTCCACGCTTTTCCATGTTAAAGATGGCACGGTCTGACAGCGGAATCATAGCCAGTAGCGTTTTCCTGTTAATGAGGGCCTTTAACGGTAGGTCTTGATATCTGTCGTCCATGGTTCTTCTCTCTATTCTGGCAATTTGGCTTTCCGAGATCGGTTGTGTAATAGGAAAAATACTAGCATGGCGCGAATGCTTTTTATAAAACAGAATGTTTAGCAAATTGGTAAACAGTTTGCTGATATGAGAGTGGGCGAGTGAAGAATAGCCCTGGTACAGAGTGCTAAATTGATAAAAAAATCAGACAAGGCCGATCGTTATTGACGATTAATATATTTGCCGTTGAGCAGATGAGAAACTCACCCTGCACGAAAAATAAATCGAAGATTGGCCAGGTTAAATTAAAAAAACTGACTACAGTAGTAGTTGTTGTTGTAGTAGTTGTAGTAGTGATTATAAGAATACAACTACTACTACCGCTACAATAAATACCGACAGTGAGAAAATTGTTTATTAGGAAAACAGTAAGGCATTAATTTATTCAGCTCACCTGGCATCAGAGTAAAGGGGAGGGCAGATAGCCTCCATCTGCCCTAGCGGCGTGCAACAAAAGACAGAAACCGCTGAAGAAAAAGAAAATTCGCGAATCCCTGAGAATAAATAAAGATAATTAGTTTCCGCTCCTGCCCAAGAAAATAGCTGCCTGAAACTTATCAGGTTGGTTCTGAGCAGTGGTTTCAGTGGAACCAGTATGATTCACTTCGTTGTCAGGTATTTCGCAAGATTTTTGTCTGTGGTTCCAGTGGTTACACTGGAACCACCCACCGTTTAGCGTATTTTTGTCACGTCCCATGACAGGCCTTCAGTCTGGCAAGGGACGTGAACCGTACGCAGCCCTCGTCACTGGTAAGCGAAGCGGGGTAGTGACGAGGGCCACGGAGCCCCGAACTATCACGCCTTGCGGTCGAATTGTTGGGTTCGTCGCGAGTTTGCTCTAGCTATACTCGCGCCATCGACTAAAGAACACGGTTCGTTCGCGGCCACAGCGGTAATGTGGATGAGGGGCTTCGCCCT